>NZ_JBZEGI010000090.1:0-307 GCF_058216415.1 Dyella sp. SYSU CM1112
TCGGCGGGCTGGCATGACTGGCTGCCGCCGAGCGAGCGATCCGCCGAGGCGGCTATGCCTCCCGCGGAGCGTCCTGCTCCTTCGACCGAGGTGCGTTCCGAGGCACCCGCGCCTCCCGTCCAGGCCCAGGAGCCACTGCGCTATGGCAATGAAGGCCAGGAGCTGCGCGAAAATCCTTATAGCGCCAACAACGGCAATGGCAACGGTGCTCCCCAACCGCAACACCAGGGGCAAGGCAGGGTAGCAATGAGCGGCGTAATGACCGCAATGATCGTAATGACCGCAATCGCCGTCGCCGCCACGAGCG
>NZ_JBZEGI010000091.1:0-306 GCF_058216415.1 Dyella sp. SYSU CM1112
TGATTGATCGGCGTCTGCATGGGGATGCTGCCTGGAGGGCGTAGTACCGTGCTGCGCCGGTAGAACGGGCAAGTTTAGCGCGTCAACTGGTTTCTACCCATCAAGGAGACACCAAGGCCGCCGCCTAGGGGGTTGTTCTCTGCCAAGATGCCGTCCGGTATCGGCGCCAGTGCGCCAAGTTGATCTGACCGGTTGAGGTCGCCTATCGTCCTGTACGTTTCAGGATCTGTTTGCGCGCCATACCGCGTCATCGCTCCGTCGTGGACCGACGTACACGCCTTCGCTCCTCCTTGTCTGGCGTGCAAA
>NZ_JBZEGI010000092.1:0-302 GCF_058216415.1 Dyella sp. SYSU CM1112
GGATAGCCGGGATAAAGCTTCAAAGTACCGTGCTTGAGCAGCTTGGTCGAAAGCAAGGCGGCGTCCTTGTAAGGAACGATCTGATCATCATCGCAGTGCATGACCAGCGTGGGCACGTCGATGGCTTTCAGATCTTCCGTAAAGTCAGTCTCGGAAAAAGCCTTGATACCGTCGTAATGCGCCTTGGTGCCACCGTTCATGCCCTGGCGCCACCAATGTTGAATGACACCCTCAAGCGGTTTGGCTCCAGGCCGGTTGAATCCGTAGAAGGGACCCGCGGCCACATCACGATAGAACTGCGC
>NZ_JBZEGI010000093.1:0-298 GCF_058216415.1 Dyella sp. SYSU CM1112
GACCAGTACCTCAGCGCCCGGCCCGTCAATGCCGCCATGCTGGAAGAACTGCTGCGCGCCTTTCTGGATTCGCACAAGGACTTGGCCGACCGGGCGCGCGTGAGCTTGCGCTTTGACCAGCTGATTCGCCGCCCCGCCTTGCGCAGCGGCAACAGCGGCTGGCGTGCCTACCCGGTATCACTCGAAGCCAGCCTGGGCACCGAAGGCTTTCGTCTGGAACTGGGCACGGAAGTGGTCTATTCCTCCACTTGTCCGGCCTCGGCGGCCCTGTCGCGGCAGCTGATCCAGGAGCAATTCA
>NZ_JBZEGI010000094.1:0-297 GCF_058216415.1 Dyella sp. SYSU CM1112
CACATCGCCGCGCACCGCGCCATGGGTGCTGAAAAGAGGGAAGGGACTTTCAACGATGCGATCAATCCAGCCGCTGGTATCGGCATGCGTCGCCACGACACGCAGCGCAAGCTTGTCTTGCTCCAGCGGAATATTCAGCATCACGTTCTCGGCGTGATTGAATCCGCCGCCATCCGTGCCTGATAGCGTGGTCTCCGCGGAACCACTGAATCCGCTCAGGTCCGGCCGGTTGGTGATCATGCGAACGGTGCCGCCCATGGAACCGGAGCCGTACAAAGTGCCTTGAGGGCCACGCAG
>NZ_JBZEGI010000095.1:0-297 GCF_058216415.1 Dyella sp. SYSU CM1112
AGCGCAAGGAACCGCTCAAGATCGAAACGCTCGACAAAGCGTCGTCCTGCGTGCTCGAAATAATCCTCGACCGGGAAGTGGAAACGCCCATCACGATAGTCAGGCGCACTTGCGAAGCGACGCGCAAATTCTTCATTGCCACGGTAAGTAGTCATTGCCAGCTGACGGGCCAGTGAGAGCGCTTGTTCAATCTGACCAGTCTCCATGCCAAGCCGAAGAATCTGCCGCTGGATGGCGCGCTGCGCGGTCGCCATCGGGTGAGCGCGATGTGCGCCCGCAAGTAATACCAGCTTATCC
>NZ_JBZEGI010000096.1:0-295 GCF_058216415.1 Dyella sp. SYSU CM1112
GCGTGGCGCAGGCCTGGCTGGCTGCCAGGTCAAGCCGCGCGCTGCCGCATGGCGGCTACGCAACAGCAACCCGAAGGGCAGTCTTGCGACAGCACGCGCGCTGCGTCCCACATGGTACGCGTCAGCGGACGGTTGGCATGAGGTGTCTGCAAGACAATCAGCGTGGTCGTACTGATGCTTGGATGGATTTTCAGCAGGCGATCGAGCACGGCTTCCAGATGCTAGACGGACATCGCTACCACGCGCAACAGGGCGGAATCTTCGCCGGCGAGGCGGCGGCAATCCAGGACTTCGG
>NZ_JBZEGI010000097.1:0-294 GCF_058216415.1 Dyella sp. SYSU CM1112
CAAGGAGTACGTCCAGTTCAGCACGCCGCACTCCGACCTCACCCGGTTCACGATGGGCAATATTGTCGGCGACACCTGGGTGGATGGCCGGCATCCGCAGCGCGGCGAAGGGTTTGAGTTGCGCACCGGCGCCTACGGTGCGATCCGTAGCGGCAAGGCGCTGCTGCTCTCCACCCACGACCAGCCGCGCGCCAAGGGTCCGCAGATGGAGATGCGCGAAGGGCTGGCGCAATTGGAGGCCACGCGCAACCAGATCGCGGAGATGACCCGGCGGGCCGTGGCCGCGGAAGCCAA
>NZ_JBZEGI010000098.1:0-293 GCF_058216415.1 Dyella sp. SYSU CM1112
GGTCACCACCGGCCAGGCGCGGGCCATCTGCGGGGCGAGGAAGGCCGCATCGGTGCGGGCCGGTTCGGCCAGCATCAGATACGCCTTGAGCGTGTCGTACCCCTGGCGCTGCACGGCATGGCTTTGCAAGGCATCCGCACGCACGCGCGTGATGTCGCGCAGCGACGCTTCCAGGCTCAGCCGCACCGGCTGGATCAGCAGCGTGCGGCTGACCTGCGCATACCGCGTCCACAGCGCGGCGAGGATGGCGCGATCGTGATTGAGGCCAAAGCGCGTGCTCAGCGGGGCATGCT
>NZ_JBZEGI010000099.1:0-292 GCF_058216415.1 Dyella sp. SYSU CM1112
GGAATACGCATGGTCCGCGAGCTTCGCGAGGCACTCGACGACCATCAATTCGAGGTGTTGTATCAACCCCAGGTCAATCTGAACTCGTCAGCAATTATCAGCTACGAAGCACTTCTGCGGTGGCGCCATCCACTCCGAGGGTTGATCGAGCCTCAAGATTTCATGCGCTCCGCCGAATCTTCCGGACTCATCATTCCCATCGGATTACAAGCTCTGGATATGATTTGCGCCCAAACAGCGTCGTGGCCTGAGCACATGATGGTTGCGGTCAACTTTTCGCCTCGCCAACTCG
>NZ_JBZEGI010000009.1:0-216848 GCF_058216415.1 Dyella sp. SYSU CM1112
GTTCAAGGAGGCAAAGCTGGTCTGTTTCATCACACTTCCGTCTTCACGCAATGCTGCACGGCCATCATGCCTCATGATCAGGAATAAATCAGAGGTTCCTTAAGGACGATATCTCTTTTTGGATTTGTCACCTTTTCGCGGGCGAACAGATCTTTTGCACGACGGCAACATTTTCTGGCTCTCACGTTGCTTAGATCGCGCATGCACGCATGCGGCTATCTAGTGCCCAATACGGGGCTCGTGAATGGCAAGCTGCCATAGTGCGTTGCGGTTCGATGCCATGGCCGGTGCCGTACGTTTGTGGCGGCAGCGTGGGTGTCAGGAGGTTAAGGGGGGCGGTTGTCCTCGACGCCGCCGATAATCCGGTTGGCTTCCATCGCGTCCTTTTGAAGCAGAACGTGCTCGGCGCGTAATTTGCGTCGTTCATTGATTGCAGTGATTGCGCCGCAGCCAGGAGAGTTTCAAAAGATCAGCAACTTGCGCCTAGGAGCAGTGACATCAACTCTTGGATGAAGGCTTCTGCATCTGCTTGCTGGCATCTGCTGCCATCTCCGGCGCCGCCGGGACTTTCTTGCCGTTACCGGGCTTGGTCCACACCGCGACATAGTCCACCACCATGGAATGTCCGGGTTCGGTCTGGGGTGTTGGTGTCGGCTTCCAGCCGGCCATCACGAATGAAAATCCGCCGCCCATGGCGACGTCGAGCAACATGAAGTAGCCGTGCTGCTGGGTGAGTGCGCGCCATGTTTCGGCGGGCAATTGGTTTTCTGCAACCTGGTTGACGAGCTGGCCATCCACGAACCAGCGCATCCGTTCCGGCATGACGCTGCGGTTCCATTCGAATGTGAAGGTATGGGGTCCTGCCGTGCAGGCTTCGTGCGGGCAGGGCAGACGTGCGCCGATGCCGATCGGCTCGCCGCAGGGGCCGCCCGGATTGACGCCACAATGCAGGATGCCCCACGCCGCATCGAGTCCGTTGACGCTTTCCATGATGTCGAACTCACCGGCTTGCGGCCACATCCTGTTGGTACGGAAATCGCTGCCCAGCGCCCAGAATGCCGGCCAGTAGCCGAGTGCGCGATCGCCGGTGACATCGGGCATCTGGATGCGTGCTTCCATGCGTAGCATGCCGCCATTGGGCGCGGTGAAGTCGTCGCGTACTGTCTCGATGCGTCCGGAGGTCCATTCCCCACTGGCGTCGCGTAATGGCGTGATCAGCAGATGGCCTTGGCCGTCCAGGCGGATATTGGCTGGATGGTTGGTGTAGTCCTCGATTTCCGAAGTACCCCAGTTGACCGGACCGTTCGGATAGGAGTGACCGGTATCGATGCGCCAGTTGGCTGCCGAAGGAAGCGAACCTGCCGGACCGGCAAATGAATCGCTCCATTGCAATGTCCATCCGGGCGGCGAGGGGATGTCGATGGCGGCGGCCGTGCTGGCATAGCCTGCCAGGCCCGCACCGATGGAAAACGCTGCAACGAGAAAGGGGCGGGAAAGAGATGTGATCGGCATAGACAACTGAGTGATGACGGTAGGGCGGATACGCGGCGTGCGCTCCGGTAGGCCATTACGGCTTTCGCCGGAGTGACGGTTCAGACATGAGGGATACGCGTGCCCCTTTGTTCTGTTTTTAATGTCTTCGGCTTCCAGAAGCAAATCTGTAGAACAGGTCTCACTGCTGCAAGATATCAGTAAGTGGCGGCTGCTTGGCATTCGGCAGGGAGACATCGAGTAATTTGGCGATCGTCGGCGCCACGCTCAGGTTGCTGATCGCATCCAATTTGACGCCGCGACGAATATGCGCGCCTGAGGCAATAAACAGCGCCTGCATATCCGGATCGGTATGCAGGTAGCCATGCGCGCCTCTCGCTGGTGTCACATCCTCTACAAGCGGTTCTTCGGTACCACCCACAAAGGCATAGCCGGGCTTGGCAGCCAGATACAAATCCGGTGCTTGCGTGGACGTACCGGGTGAAGGAATGCCGAGCGTTTGTGCATCTGTCCCCGTATAGGCCGCTGCGACCCCAGGAAGCGTTTCGAAATAAGCTTTCAGCTTGGATACCAACGCAGCCCGTTGCGTCGGATTGCGGTGATGAATATACAGCGAGGCTTCTCCACCTTCGGGCTGAACCCATACATCACCGCGATAACTTCCCTTTTCCTTGCGCAGCAATCCTTCGCGCACGAGCGCTACGTTGGGCCGGATCACATGCGTGTAATCGGTAAAGCCGTGATCGGAAGCGATGATGAAGGTGATGCGATCCAGCAGGTTTGCCTTGCGTGCGGCCTCGATCAGTCGCGCGATGCAGGCATCCGCATCGGCGAAGGCAGCATAAGCAGCAGGCGAAAGTGCGCCATAGGCGTGCTGCAGCGTATCGGTCTGCAATAAATGGAACAAAAGGAGATTGGGCGTGTGCCGGGTCAGGATATCGATGGCGCCGTCCGTCCATAGCTGGTCGCGCCAAGCCGGGCTGCTATCTTCAAATGTAGCGAGCTGGTCTTGCGTGACGAGTCCCTGGGCAATCAGGTCTTTGGCGATGGGACCTGTCGGTTCGGGTCGTTCGGCGAATGTCCAGCGTACGTGCTCGGCGTCGTAAATCGCTACCCAATCCACTTGGCCTGTGCTCATGCCTTTTTCGGCAAGTGCGTCATACAGCGTGCGCGCATGCACGAGCTCGGATTTCGGCGTCCAGGGCTTCACTTCCACCGCGCTGCCGTCGGATGGAAAAGTGATCAGCCCATTGGCCATGACTTGATGTACGCGAGCACTCACGCCGGTGATCAAAGCGGTGTGATTGGGCCAGGTTACGGTTGGATTGATCGGCTCCATGGCTTGCGCGTAGGCGCCATCGGCTTGCAGCTTGCGCAATGTGGGCATGGGCAATCGCGGGTCCTTTAGCGCCCGCGCAGGAAAGCCGTCAATGGTGATCAGCACTACGATGGGACCATGCGTCGCTGCCGTGCCGTTATTCGAAGGTTGCGGAGCCTGGCCATGAGCAAGGCCGCTCAAGCCGGCCGCAAGCGCAAATGCAAGAACAAAGCGATATCGCATGAATCACCATGAGCGGAGCAAACACGGCGATTCTAGCGGACAGGCGTATCGGGCATCGCAACGGTGATCAGGGCTGTATCACGGTTTCCCGGCGCAACACGCGGTCGCCACGGACCGTGTAGCTCACTTGATAGCGGCCGGGGCGCAGATAAAGCTCGCTCCAGGGCATGTCCTGTACGCCGCTATACACCGCCATCGGACCGGTCACGGCCAGTGGCGGCTGATCGAGCAGTACGCGGTCTGCCGGAATGGCATCTGGTCCTTCGTTGCTGTAATGCGCTTCGACCAGGCACGGATACTGGGCTTCGCAGTTGTCTGCGGTGACCAGATGCGGGTGGCGCAGCCCACCCAGGCTCAGCCAGGTAGGACGTCCGCGTTCGAGTTTTTCGAGCGGGAAAAATACGCTCACGCTGTAACCCGTTTTGAGTGCCCACGGCTGGCCCGCTGGTGTCACGAAGACGATGGGTGTGTCCGGATGCAAGCGTTTCATCACTTCCGTGTAATAGGGATGATCCTGCGCGGTCGATGGGTGCGGGTACATCATGATTTGTTCGACGGAGAGCATCGGCAGATGAGTGAGCTGATACAGGTGCTCGGCCATGGATTTCCCACCGAGATAGGCACCCGTCGTCAGAATATGTCCGTAGCCTGCCTGCACCACCAGCCGAGCTTGCGGATCGTGGGCGAATACGCGTTCGTACAGTTGCCGTGCCTGTTCGGTCTCGCGTGCGTCCGCGCCCTGAGTATCGTCGGAGGCTTCATAGGCAATCACTTTGAAGCCGAGTTTCAGTGCTGTGCGCACTGTTTCAGCATAGATCGGCTCCTCGGTGTAGAAGCCGCTGTCCTGTGTGGGATAACCGCGCTGCTGCAAGGCCGTATCGCTCTGCACCAGTGTTTCGGCCGCAAAATAACGGAAGCCTTCCGCGTACAGTGGGGCCAGCATTTGCACAATGAGACTGCGCGTGAGCACTACGTTGTGCGCTTCGTTGAAAAGCACGATGCGATAGTGGCGGGCCAGGTCGGGAATGGCTTCGACGGCAGGGCGGGCGGCATAGTCGCCGCCCGCTAGTGGCGAAGGCTTGTCATCGGCGCTGGGGGGCTGGGCGATCGAGAAGCTCCTTACGGCCGCCGGATAGTCGCCGATGAAGCTTTGATACCAGCTGACATACTGTCCAAAGATCAGGCGAAATGCCGGCGAGTTGTCGCGCGCATAAGCTGCACGCATCGCCATGTACTGAGCCAGTAATCCCTTATGCACCCGAACGTTGGCCATGATCTGATCGGACTTGGCCAGGGCCGCCGCCTGCTGTGCCTGCCATGTCGCCGCCGACTGCGCGCAGATGAGCGGCGCCGCGCTGAGCAACAGCCCAGCCACGCATCCCATTGCAACAGTGGTGCGCCATCTCTGCATGGGTTGTTACGGCATGTCGTGCTTCCGTATCCTCCATCGATTCGCCACGTTGTTATGGGATGCCGGCGCGGGATGGGTGTCCAGAGCCATTTTTGCGCGGGCGACTATGACCATTTCGAGATCTTGCTGCCTCGACGGGGCCTCGACACCACGCTGTGTCCCGGCACTGCATGCCTAAAAAAGCATGGGGCTCGCTCGCCGCGCCTCACGCTCTCTGGGCCGATCCTGATCAACGTCATCATGTCGCACGGGATGGCGGCAGGCTGACTCCGCCATCGTACAACGTGGAGTTTTGTGTATTTCGGCCACCTCGCGACGGTCCGATAATCGTTGTTCTTGGTTCGATAGTTCAGGAAACCGACTCATGAAATCACGTGCTGCCGTCGCTTTCGTCCCGGGCAAACCGCTGGAAATTGTCGAGATAGACGTGGCGCCGCCTCGCCAGGGCGAGGTGTTAGTGAAAATCACGCACACGGGCGTCTGTCACACGGATGCCTTCACCTTGTCCGGGGAAGATCCCGAAGGTGTTTTTCCAGCCGTATTGGGGCATGAGGGCGGCGGCATCGTGGTTGAGGTAGGCGAGGGCGTCACCACGCTTCGGCCGGGCGATCACGTCATTCCGCTCTATACAGCGGAATGCGGCAAGTGCAAATTCTGCCTGTCCGGCAAAACCAACCTGTGCCAGGCGGTGCGCGCCACCCAGGGCAAGGGCCTCATGCCAGACGGCAGCACGCGCTTTTCCTATCAGGGCGAGCCGATCTATCACTACATGGGCACCAGCACCTTCAGCGAATACACCGTCGTGCCGGAGATTTCGCTGGCCAAGATCGATCCGCAAGCCCCGCTGGAAAAAGTGTGCCTGCTCGGTTGCGGTGTCACTACCGGCATCGGTGCGGTGCACAACACAGCGAAAGTAGAGGCGGGCGCCACCGTGGCGGTATTTGGCCTGGGCGGCATCGGCTTGGCGGTGATCCAGGGCGCCGCGCAGGCGAAGGCTTCACGCATCCTGGCAGTCGACATCAATGCCGACAAGTTCCAGCTGGCACGCGAGATGGGCGCGACTCACTGCATCAATCCCAAGGATTACGACAAGCCCATCCAGGAAGTCATCGTCGAGATGACGGACGGTGGTGTCGATTACAGCTTCGAATGCATTGGCAATGTCGACGTGATGCGTGCCGCGCTGGAGTGCTGCCACAAAGGTTGGGGTGAGAGCATCATCATTGGCGTGGCCGGCGCCGGCAAAGAAATTCGCACGCGTCCGTTCCAGCTGGTTACCGGGCGCGTGTGGCGCGGGAGTGCCTTTGGCGGCGTGAAAGGCCGCAGCCAGTTGCCGGGCATGGTGCAACAAGCCATGCGCGGTGAAATCCGGCTCGATCCGTTCATCACACACACGCTTCCGCTGGAACGCATCAACGAAGCCTTCGACCTGATGCATGAAGGCAAATCCATTCGCACTGTCATTCACTTCTGACTGGAAGGAACATGACTATGGAACGCATCGAACATCGCGCTTGTTTCGGTGGTTGGCAGGATGTTTACCGCCACTCTTCCCGGGCTGTGGATGGCGAGATGCGTTTCGCGATCTATTTGCCGCCACAGGCCGAGCTGCAAAGCGTGCCGGTGCTGTACTGGCTTTCCGGATTGACCTGCACCGAACAGAACTTCATCACCAAGGCTGGCGCTCAGCGCTATGCCGCTGAGCATGGCATGGCGATCGTTGCATGCGATACCAGTCCACGCGGCGAAGCGGTGGCCGACGATCCCGCTTACGATCTCGGCCAGGGCGCGGGCTTTTATCTCAACGCCACCCAGTCGCCGTGGTCGAAGCACTACCGCATGTACGACTACGTCGTGCATGAATTGCCGGCCGTGGTGGAACAGTATTTTCCGGTGACGGCTGCCCGTGCCATCAGCGGGCACTCCATGGGCGGACATGGTGCGCTGACCATTGCATTGAAGAATCCAGGGCGTTACGCAAGCGTATCGGCGTTTTCTCCCATCGTTGCGCCATCGCAAGTGCCGTGGGGCGAGAAGGCATTTTCGGCCTACCTGGGCCATGACCGCGAAACATGGCGCGCGTACGATGCGACCGAACTGGTCAAGACTGCCAACGAAAAAATTCCCTTGCTGATCGATCAGGGCGACGCGGACGAGTTCCTGCAGAACCAGCTTCAACCGGAGCGGCTGAAAGTCGCTGCCGAATCCATGGGACATCCGCTCACATTGCGCATGCAGCCGGGTTACGACCACAGCTATTACTTCATCGCCAGTTTTATCGGCGAACATATGGCCTATCACGCGGCAGCCCTGCGTCCATAAGGTGCGGCCGTTCCTCGCGCATCTATGACGGAGCGACAGCTCATAGGCGCAAGCGACGCGCGGCGAGGGCTTTTTCGGCCAAGGCATTGAAGCGGAATCTGCCGGCCGAACATAACGGGATTATCTCGCGTCCGGGATGATGCGCCGCGCCTTACCGGTCCAGCATGCATTCGCTACCATGACCTGAGGTGGTAACCAGGGGATCGTGGGGATGCGAGCAAGGCAGGTAGGGTATTGGGCTGCGATAGTGATGCTGTTGGCACAGGGGAGCATCGACGTTGCGCAGGCAGCGACTTCCGAACAGGCGCGCTGGCGAGCCGAAGCACAAGCCGTCACCATCACGCGCGACGACTGGGGCATTGCCCACGTGCATGGCAAAACCGATGCGGATGCGGTATTCGGCATGGCTTACGCGCAAGCCGAGGACGATTTCAATCGCGTCGAAACCAATTATCTCAATGCCATGGGATGCTTGGCTGAAGCCGAAGGCGAGTCCGCGATCTGGCGCGATCTACGCATGAAGTTGTTCATCGATCCGGCCGATCTGAAGCGCGATTACGCGAACAGCCCGGCATGGTTGCAGGCATTGATGAATGCCTGGGCCGATGGTTTGAATGCCTATCTCGCCTCGCATCCGCAAGTCCATCCGCGCGTCATCCATCATTTCGAGCCGTGGATGGCGTTGAGCTTCAGCGAGGGCAGCATCGGTGGCGATATCGAACGCGTATCGCTGGATGGTTTGCGAGCTTTCTATGGACATGACGACTCGACTGTAGCGAGCATCGATACGCCGCCGAGCTGGGTGGAGCCATCCGGTTCCAACGGTATCGCGATAGCACCCAAGCTCACTGTCGACGGTCATGCATTGCTGCTGATCAACCCCCACACTTCATTCTACTTCCGTTCGGAATTGCAGATGTCGAGCGATGCGGGGCTTGATGCCTATGGTGCAGTGACGTGGGGGCAGTTCTTCATCTATCAGGGTTTCAATAAGCATATCGGTTGGATGCATACGTCCACCACCGCCGACGCGGTGGACGAATTTGCTGAAACCATCGTGCATAAGGACGGCAAGCTTTATTACCGCTACGGCGATACGTTGCGCCCCGTCGCCGTGAAGCGCATTACGGTTCCTTACCGCAAGCCGGACGGCTCGATGGCCGAACGCACGTTCACTGTTTATGCCACGCATCACGGCCCTATCGTGCGTGCCTTGGATGGCAAGTGGATCGCCATGGCTTTAATGAATAAGCCGATGGAAGCGCTGGAACAAAGCTGGTTGCGCACCAAGGCCACCGACTACGCGAGCTACATGAAAGTGGCAGAGTTGAAAGCCAATTCATCCAACAACACGATCTTCGCGGACGACAAAGGTGAGATCGCTTATCTGCATCCGCAGTTCATCCCCTTGCGCGATGATCGGTTCGATTACACCAAGCCGGTGGATGGCAGTAACCCCGCTACCGATTGGAAAGGCTTGTATCCGCTCGACAAGCTGCCGCACGTGTTGAATCCGCCGAACGGCTGGGTCATGAATACCAATGATTGGCCGTATTCCGCAGCCGGCCCGTACAGTCCCAAGCGGCAGGATTTCCCGCGCTACATGGATACCGTCGGCGAAAACCCGCGCGGCATCCACGCCACCATGCTGCTCACCGACAAGAAAGATTTCACGCTGGACTCATTGATCAATCTGGCCTTCGATTCCTATCTGCCGGAATTCGCGCGGCAGATTCCGATTCTTGTCAGTGACTATGACGCCTTGCCGGCCAGCGATCCGCTGAAGCGAAAACTGGCAGGGCAGATCGCCATGCTGCGCCACTGGAACTACCGCTGGGGCATTACCTCCATGCCGACCACACTGGCGGTGTTCTGGGGCGACATCCTGTGGGACAAGATGGACAAGGCCGACAATGCCGAAGGAGTATCGGTGTACGACATGATGGCGTCGAAAGCCGGTGCGAAGGCGCGGTTGCAGGCGCTGGTCGACGCTTCCGACCGCTTGCAGAAAGATTTCGGGAGCTGGGGCATACCGTGGGGTGAAGTGAATCGCTTCCAGCGTCTCACCAGCGACATCGTGCAACCCTTCAACGATGCCAAGCCAAGCATCCCGGTGCCGTTCACGTCGTCGCGCTGGGGCTCGCTGGCATCTTTCGGCGCGCATCGCTGGCCCGGTACGAAGCATTATTACGGCACCAGTGGCAACAGTTTTGTGGCGGTGGTCGAGTTCGGCAATCGCGTGCGCGCACGCGCCATCACCGCCGGCGGCGAAAGCGGCCACGTCGATTCACCGCATTTCGACGACGAAGCCGAGCGCTACACCACCGGCGATTTGCGCAAGGTCTATTTCTGGCCCGATGAACTGAAAGGCCACGTAGAGAGCGTTTACCACCCCGCGATTTAGCCGTGCCGGCAAACAAAACGGCTGCATAGATGGAAGCAGCCGTTCCAGGTGCATTGCGACAGTAATGCGCGGCGAAAACAGAGAGGCCTCGAAATTGCCCCTAAGCGTTCCCGCAGAAACCCGATGAAGCGTTGCGCCTTTGCCGCAGGCAGGCGGGTTTCCGCATGGTCGAGGGTGACCATCGGCCAGCCCGATGCGGGGGTGATTCAATATGTTGCCTTCTTGACATCGTTGCTGGGCCGATTTGCCAGGATGGCACTCGCGATAATCTGAAAGAGATGCTCGGCCCGTGGGGCAAATGAGGGTTGGTCGACCGCCCAGCCGATAGCCGTTATCAGGGCGAACAGGTCGTCCCCATTCATATCGGCGCGCGCCGTTCCTTCGCGCTGAGCACGGAGCAGCAGTCGCGCACCTGCTGAATGCACCGCTGCGCACGACGTATAAAGAGCGGAGTCCGGGTTCGTGTGGGCGGCCGCCATCATGGCGACAACGCCTCTATAGCTTTGGGCGAATGCCACCAATTCCCGAAACCAGGACAGAAGTGCTTCGTCAGCCGGAGTCGACGTTTCGAGTTCGTCTGCCTTCTGCGTCAGTGCGTCCAGATGGGTACACAGCAACGCTTCGAACAGGGTTTCTCGCGTCGGGAAATGGCGAAGCAGGGTGGCCAACCCGACGCCGGCCCGGCGGGCAATATCGCGCATCGACGCGTTGGCACCATGCTCGGTGACGACGTCCCGCGCGACCGTGAGAATTTGGCCGCGATTTTTTTTTGCGTCGGCTCGCATAGGAAACCTTGACAAGCGGATCAGCGATCCACATTATATGGATCAGTGGTTCGGATGCTGTAAATCAGAATCTGGATCGGTGATCCATATGATACAGCGCCTTTGTACCAAGGGAACAGAGGCGCCGTCCGACACGACGAAAGGAGAAGTTATGGGAAAGCTTGAGGGCAAGGTTGCAGTCATCACGGGTGGCGCTACCGGCATTGGCCGCGCCGCAGCAAAGCGCTTCATCGAGGAGGGAGCCTTCGTCTTCATCTTCGGCCGCCGGCAGGAAGCGCTCGACGCCGCTGTGGCCGACCTCGGGCCCAACGCCCGCGCGATGAAGGGCTCGGTCGCGAATGAGGCCGACCTCGACCGACTCTACGCGGCGGTGAAGGCCGAGCGCGGAAGCCTCGACATCGTCTTCGCCAACGCCGGGGCGGGAAGTCCGCTTCCGCTTGGCCAGATCACTGCCGAGCACATTGACGAAACCTTCGACACCAATGTGAAGGGCACGATCTTCACGGTCCAGAAGGCACTGCCGCTGATGAGCCCGGGCGGTTCGATCATCCTGACCGGATCAAGCGCCGGCACCACGGGTGCCCCAGGATTCACTGCCTATAGCGCGAGCAAGGCGGCCGTGCGCAACCTCGCGCGGACCTGGGCGGAGGACCTGAAGGGCACCGGCATCCGGGTCAACGTGTTGTCACCCGGGGCGACAGCGACCGAACTCGCCAAGGAAGCGCTGGGCGAGGAAGGCCAGAAAGCCTTCGCCGCAATGACTCCGCTCCAGCGCATGGCCGATCCGGCCGAGATCGGGGCGGTGGCCGCCTTTCTCGCGTCGCCGGACAGCAGCTTCATGACCGCCAGCGAAGTCGCCGTTGATGGCGGCCTGGCGCAACTCTGAGGAGAAAATCAAATGGCACAATCACTGAAGGGCAAGACTGCTCTCGTTACCGGGGCATCACGGGGCATTGGCCGCGCCATCGCCGAACGTCTTGCAAAGGACGGTGCGATGGTCGCGCTGACCTACAACGCCAGTAAATCCGGCGCGGACGAGGCGGTCGCGGCCATCGAGCAAGCGGGAGGCACGGCATTCGCGATCCATGCGGATCTCGTAGACCCGGCAACCATCCCGGCCTTGTTCGAAAAACTCGACGACGCGTTCATCCGGCGCAACGGAAGCAGGACCCTCGACATTCTGGTCAACAACGCCGGCAATTCCGGCTGGCTCGGCTTCAAGGACGCGACGCCAGACAGTTGGGACACCCTGATGGCGGTCTACGCCCGCGCGCCCTTCTTTATCGTCCAGGCCGCTTTGGATCGTCTCGCCGATGATGGACGCATCATCAATATCTCCTCCGCTGCCGCTACGAAGCCCGTGACAGCCGCACCCGTCTACTCGATGGCCAAAGCGGCCATCAACAACTTGACCCATGCGCTCGCGTCCGAGCTGGGGCCGCGCGGCATCACCGCGAATGCCGTAGCGCCAGGCTACACGCGAACGGATGCGAACGCTGATTTTCGGAAGGATCCCGAACTCGTCAAGGCGGCCGAGTCCCAAATCGCGCTGGGCCGCTTTGGCGAGCCTTCGGAAATCGCCGCCGTCGTGGCGTTCCTGGCCTCCGATGAAGGCCATTGGGTGACCGGCCAAACGATCGAAGCGAGTGGCGGCTACAAACTCTGACCTCGCCGAGAAAGAAGGAGAAACATATGAGTTACGCCATCATTGGCTTCGGCGAGATAGGTCACGCACTTGCCAAGGCGTTTGCCCGCAACGGCATCGAAGTGGCCGTTGCAACCACGCGCGACCCGAAAAGCTTTGCAGCCGATGCGGCCGCGATCGGGCCCACGATCATTCCCAAAACCCTGGCCGAAGCCGTCAACGCGGACGTCATCTTTCTGGCTGTCCGTTTCGAGTCGCACCCGGAGGTCGCAAAAGCGCTGCCCGACTGGAAGGGCAAGACCATCATCGACGCGATGAACACGCAGGCCCCGCTTGGTGAACTGGACGGTCTCGCGTCCTCTGCCTTCGTCGCGAAGGTGTTCACCGGAGCCAGGTTGGTGAAAGGCTTCAACCATCTGATCGCTGCCGTGCTGGGTCAGGACCCGGCCGTACACGGTGGCAGGAGAGTCGTGTTCCTGGCGAGCGACGATGATGGCGCCGCGGCGGAGGTTGGTGCGCTGGCGGAAAAACTCGGTTTCGCGCCGATCCAGCTTGGCGGGCTTTCGGACGGTGGATTGCTTGTGCACGCGCGCGGAAAAAGCTGGGGACACCTGATCTTCAAGGACTTGGTCAAGTTCGACTAACGAATCCTGATCGCAAATTTCGATGCGATCCTGCCTAAAGATCCGATCTCCAGGGGCTGATGGGAGCCATCAGCGGGAAAGCCGGAGCAAGTTTCGGAAAGCACCGAGATAGGTTGAACTCACCCTACTCATTAGATAAACCTGCTGTGTCGGGTGGTGACGTAGTCCGGTGAAGTACGGTGCCGGAGTCATCGTGAAACGGAAAAAGCGCATCGGCCTCGCAGCCGGTGCGCTTTGTTGTGCATCACGCGTGAGTTCAATGTCCCAAGAAGTGCTGGCCCTGTTTGAGCACGACACCACAAGCCTTGGTGGCAATCTTCGACTTCAGATCGCTATTGCCGCCGCCTACGCTATTCAGATCCGTCGTCTTGCCATGACTGCCTTTGAGCAGGCCGCTGGCACCGCTGAGGTAGTCGCTGTTGCTGGAGCCGCCCTTGGTCTTGCCGAGCAGCTTGCCGGCAATGCCGGATGCACCTGACTCGCCGCCGAGGTAATTGTTCTTCATGCAGTACTCCAGCAAACCGGCGACATTGCCCATGCTGCCCGAGGTCATCGAGCTGCTGCCGGGCAACATGCCGCCCAGTTTGCCGCCAAGCTTGCCGAAGTCCTGCGCTGTCGCCGTGCCGCATGCAAATCCCAGTACCAGTGCAGCTATCACCACTGCCTTACCTGCCGTTCGTGTCCTCATAAACACAGCCCTCCGTTTGCCTTCACGCATTCAATACCGAAGCTTGTTAGCAAAACGTCAGTGCTGCCACGTGGCAGAGAAGGCAGCCGTGGTTCAAAGCTGGCTCATGCCGCCATCGACGATGATTTCCGTGCCGACGATAAATGCCGACTCGGGCGCAGACAGGTGCAGCACCGTCGAGGCAAGTTCCTCGGCTGTACCAAAACGGCCCAGCGGAACTTGCGCCTGAATCTGTGCTGCCATCGTAGCCAGCGTTTCAGCGTCCATGCCGAGCTTGCCGTAAAGCGGCGTGCTGATCGGGCCGGGGCTCACTACATTCACACGCACCCCGCGCGGCAATAATTCCGCCGATAGCGTTTTCGCCAGGGAGATCAGCGCTGCCTTGCTGGCGGCATACACGGAAGAACCGGGCATGCCGATATGCGCGTTGATCGAACCGTTGATGACGATGGAAGCACCAGTGTTCAAATAAGGAAGGAGTGCCTGGATCTGGAAATAGGCCCCTTTTACGTTGATATCGAAGCTCTGGTTCCAGAGTGCTTCATCCACGTCGGCAAACGGCGCAAAGCGGGCGACGCCTGCATTGATGAACACCGCATCGAGAGTGAGCTTGCGACTATTCAATGCCTCCGCCAGCGCCTTGGCATCGATGAGCGAGCCGGCGTCGTTGCACAAGGCAATGGCCTGCGGGCCTAAGGTTGCCTTGGCCTGCTCCAGGGTCTGCGTGTCGCGGCCGGTGATAATGACCTGCGCTCCTTCTGCCGCATAGGCTTTGGCGGCACTCAGGCCAATGCCGCTGTTGCCGCCGGTAACCAGTACGGTCTTGCCAGTAAAGCGATTCATGATGTGCTCCGATGATGTCGGGTTGGGATGACGTCATCTTGAGCGCGTGGCCACGCCTTGCCGTACCATGTTTTCGACGCACTCGTTCGAAGGGGTCGAACATGTTGTCCGATGATGAATGGGCCTTGCTGGAGGCGATCCGCGCCAGCGGAAGCCTGACCCGCGCCGCCGCGAAACTGGGCAAGGCACCATCTACCGTTTCGCATGCGGCCCGCCAACTCGAAGCCCGCTTCGATGCCCTTTTGTTCGACCGACGCCGTTATCGCCTTCAACTCACACCTGCCGGTCAATTGCTGGCCGACGAAGCGGCTCGCCTGATGCAGGATGTGTCGCGCATGACACGTCGCGTAAAGCAGATTGCCAGCGGCTGGGAAGACCGCCTCAACATCGTCACCGATGAAATCATGGAATACGAAATCCTGATACCGGTGATCCGTGCCTTCGATGCGCTGCATTCCGGCGTTGCCCTGCGCATCACGCATGAAGTGCTCGGCGGCACGTGGGAGGCACTGCGCGATGGTCGCGCCGATCTTGTCATCGGAGCGACCAATGAGCCGCCGACCATGCCCAAGCTGCGCTGGTTCGAACTGGGTGTGATGGAGTGGGTCTTTGCCATATCGCCACGGCATCCGCTCGCCAAGGTAAAAGAACCCTTGCAACAGGAACAGCTGCGTACCTATCGCTCGGTAGCCGTGGCGGATTCCTCGCGCAGCATGCACATGCGCGGCTACGGTGTGCTTGGCGGCCAGCCGACCTTGGCGGTGCCCAGCATGCGCGCAAAAATTCTCTCGCAACGTGATGGATTGGGCATCGGCTGGCTGCCCCGGCAGCGCATAGCGACCCTGCTCAAGCGGGGCGAATTGATTGAAAAGCGCGTGGCTGATGCGCGTGAACCCAACGTGCTATACGTCGCGTGGCGCGGTGATCACCAAGGGCGTGCGCTCGACTGGTGGCTGGAACAGTTGCACCAGCCGCGTTTAGCCAGACGGCTGGTGCAGGGAATTGACGTGCCGGCATAAAGCCGATGCCTCGCTGAGGAATCGGTCCGCTTATGCCTCGCTCCACGGGCGGCGCGGGTGCGACGAGGCAAGATGCAAGCGATTGTGGATGTCCTTCACGCCGTCAACGCTATCGACGCATTGTTCGATACGATGTCGAAGCATCGCATCTGCCACGTTGCCTTCGATGGTGACGATGCCATCCACGACGTGCAGTGAGATATGGGGTGCATCGATATCGGAACGGCTATCGAGGGCCTGATAAATATCTTCGCGCACGCGTTCGTCCGCAGGTGTCGCGCGGCGTGTTACGTGCTTGCCAAAGCCGGGAATCTTTTCCTGCTCGAAAAATTCCGGCGAGGTTTCGGCTTGTTCGGCAGCAAGGCGAAAACCCAAGTCCGGGTCTTCGGGTTCAAAGGCGGGGCTGAGGTCGGATGGCGACAAACCATCTAGCAGTTCGCGCTCCGTGGCGTCGGCGTACTGAGGGTTTTCCCACAGGCCACCAGCCGCCGGCCCATAATGCGAGCGCGGCATGCCTTCTTCGTCCCGATAATCCGAATATTCATCGGCGTATTCGTTGTAGCCCCCTTCGGGTAGCGTGAGTCGCTCCACGCTGTAATTGGTTTCATCGAAACGCAGTGGGCCTTGCGAGGGCTCTTCCGGGTCGCGATAACTCATGCGCTCAGTGCGGCGATCAGGATCGAGGCTGCGCGGTCCGAAGCTGAGCGTGGCATCGTCCGGATCCTGCAGGCTCGGGGGTGCCGTGGTGTTTGCCGTGTTGCGTTCCTGCGCGCTCATTCGCCGTTGCGCAGGACGCGAGCGCGCTATCTTCTTTTTTGCTTGATTTGGCTTGGAGGTCATGGGGTCGCTCCATTCGTCAGTCATGAAAGAAAGCTACTGCGCGAACGGGTGGCGAGACAGTGAATCCCGCGCTAGATCCATGTCATCATCGACAGCGTCAGCCGCACATGATGCATGGTTGCGTGTTGCCGCAAGCACACTCACTGGCGCTTGCCAGTGTCATGGTTGAATGTGATACATCGCCAGTTTTCACGCATCTCTGCGCACAAACGCTTTAGAAGCACATGAACATCACACAGGCGATGGCATGTTCTTCGCACACACAGCGCTTTGTAAGAAAAGCGTTGCGACAGCGTTGCAGAGGTAAAGGCATGAGCAAAAAACAACGCGATCCAGGCAGTGGCAACATGAGTGTGCGCGAAGCAGGCCGCAAAGGTGGTCAGGCGCGCAAGGAGCAGCTTGGGCCAGAAGGTTATTCCGCATTGGGCAAAAAAGGCGGTGCGGCGCGCAAGGAAGAGCTTGGTTCGGAAGGCTATTCCGCATTGGGCAAGCAGGGCGGCGAAGCGCGCAAGCAAGAGCTGGGAAGAGCGGGTTACGCCGAGCTGGGCAAAAAGGGCGGACAGCGTGGACGCGCTTCGACCAAGCGTGCGAAGGAGTCCTCGCCATGAGGCTGTCTTTATCGCGTCGTGAATCTTGCGTGGATGTGTCAGGCAGGTGTTGCTGCCACGCGCGAGATAAGGGCTGCTGAGGAGCTGAGGTGCGAGGAGAGTGGCGATGGCGCAGATAGAAACGGTGTGGGAGTCACCGTTAGCCCGGCCTCCTAGCACGTCACCCCCGCAGGGATCGATCAGCGAGTTACGTGAAAAGGCGCGCGATTGCCACGATTGTCCATTATGGAAGCACGCCACGCAGACGGTATTCGGCAGAGGGCCGGCGCGTGCCACGATGATGTTGATCGGCGAGCAGCCGGGATTGCAGGAGGATTTGGCAGGCAAGCCATTTGTCGGGCCGGCAGGAACGTTGCTCGACCGCGCTTTGCAGGAAAGCGGGCTCGATCGCGACGAGGTGTATCTCACCAACGCGGTCAAGCATTTCAAGTTCGAGTTGCGTGGAAAACGCCGCCTGCATAAACGGGCGAACGCGGCCGAGCAGGCCGTCTGCCGCGAATGGCTTGCGGCGGAAATCCGGGAGGTGCGCCCGGAACGCATCCTTGCTCTTGGCGTCATGGCGGCACATGCATTTTTCGGTACGCATTTTCAACTTACCGTAAGCCGCGGGCGCTGGTTTCACCTGCATGGTGGCATCGATGCCATGGCGACCTGGCATCCCTCATCCGTATTGCGTTCGATCAACCGTGATACCCACGATTACCGGTTTCAACAGTTGGTCGACGACTTGCGGGCCTTTGCGGCGGGGCCGAAGCATTGAATGCGCGTACGGAGCAGACTTCGCGCTTACTGTGCGGTTTGCAGCAAGAGCTGCGCCTTGGCGAGAAGTTCGCCCATGTCGAACGGTTTGATCAAAGCTTCGATGGCACGCGCGGGATCATGAAAGTCGAGCCGATGCAAATCCGAATAGCCTGTCATCAGGATGATCTGTAATGCAGGAAAGTGCTTGCGCGCCTGCGAACATAATGCATAGCCATCCAATTGCGGCAGATCGATGTCCGATAACAGCAGATCCCAGTGTGATTCTTTGCACAGTAGCGAGAGAGCTTCCTGTCCGGAATCTGCTTCCGATACGTCGCAGCCAAGCTGGCGCAACCGGGTGGCGACCGCGTGACGAATCGTTTCGTTGTCTTCCGCCACCATGATGCGAAAACCCTTGAGATCGGGCGCCGCCTTCTTGTGATCGGAAGCAGCGGGCGTGGCGATATCGGTGTCATCGCAGGGGAGATACAACACGACCGAAGTGCCGGCGCCGGGGGCGCTGCGGATGTCGATGGCGCCGCCGTGGCGTGTCACGAATTCATGCACCATCGACAAGCCGAGGCCGGTGCCATGGCCTTCTGGCTTGGTGGTGAAAAAAGGCTCGAGGGCGCGCTGCCGGGTTTCTTCGCTCATGCCAGGGCCGTTGTCGGAAACGACAAGTTCGATATACGTCTCGTGCGAAGGATCCAGTGCTATCAGGGCATCCGTAGAGGCGGTATTGCAAACCCTGGCGGATAGGCTGATGTGGCCGTGACCGGAGATGGCATCGCGAGCATTGATGGCCAGATTGACCAGCGCACTTTCCAACTGCGCGCCATCGCAGGCGAGCGTTGGCAGCTTATCGGGAAATGAAACCGCCAGCTCGATACCGTCGCCCAGGGTCCGCTCAAGGAGCTCACGCATCGATTGCAGTACGACGGGGACGCTCGTGCAATGGCTGAGCGTGGCGTGGCGGTGCGCCAGGCACAGAAGCCGCTGGGTCAAGCGGCCGGCGCGCAAGGCGGCGTCCAGGGAAATTGTTACATGACGCTTGGCTTGATCATGATGCTGCTGGTCCAGGCACACCAGGGCGAGTTCCAATGAACTGATGATGCCTTGCAGCGCATTGTTGAAGTCGTGTGCAATGCCTCCGGTGAGTTGGCCGACCGCCTCGATTTTTTGTGCGTGGACGATCTGTGCGCGCGCTTCGCGTAGGCGTCGCTCGGCGAGTTGCTGTTCGGTGCGGTCGCGGATGATCAGGGCAAAGCCGAGCAGGCAGCCATCGGCTTCGTGTACCGCTTCCATGACGATATGGGCCGGGTAGGCTTCACCGTTCCGGCGAATGAGCTCGCAGTCGATCCAGGCGCGACCTTCCTGCTCGGTTTTTTTCAAGATGATGGATGGCAGGTCGTTGGATAATCCTTCACCGCGGAAAAATATGCAGATGGATTTTCCGATGACATTTCTTGCGGAAAATCCTGTAACGCGTTGAGCGCCGGCATTCCAATCAAGAATGTTTCCGTAAGCATCAAGCATGCACAACGCATAATCGGTCGCGGCTTGCGTAAACAGGCGGAATCGCCGCTCGCTTTCACGCAGGCGTTCCTGGGCGAACCGGCTTGGCATGATGTCGCGTACCGTCATGACGAAGCCCGGCAAATAACCGTGTTTTCCGCTTAATACATAAATGGCTATTTCGACGCGAAGACGTTGACCGTTTCGTTGTTCAAGCCAGGTCTCCCACCGCAGTTTTTGTCCTGAACCGTCCGCTTGCAGTGCCGTATTCAGGGACTGGGTGCCATGAAGGCCGCCATAGAGGCTTGCATAATGCCTGCCCAGAAAATTCTTTGGCTTGGAAGTATCGAACAACTCTTTTCCTGCATGCCACGAAATAACGTAGCCGTCCTTGTCGAGGATGAAAATCGCGCAGTCATTGGGTGATGAGCGACAAGGGTCGACGCGATGCAGAGCAGGTGGCATGGAATAACCCGAGGCAAGAGACGTTCGAAATGAGGCAGTGTCAGGCCTATTTTTGACATGCTGCCACCGCCAGATAAGGGCCAGGTGGAATCATGTTTACGAAATTTGCCGTTGCCGCCCGTTCAAGATGATCGCCTCAGCGTCGTTTAGAAGTGAACATTACGACGGGTAAAATGTGTTTAACGCGCCTATTGCAGTCATGGCAAACATTGCCATGAATAGTTTTAAAGAAAGCATATTTTCACAGCTTATGGATGAGTTCGTTGATACTTCTTACGCGAAGCTTTGCTCTGATTGCCAGCACACTCATTCCTTCCAGTATGGATAACTATTCGTCGCGGGGCGCGACGCCGGACGCACGGCCGGGATATTTGACGGAGAAATGAAAATGCGAGCAAGCGACATTATGACCAGCCATCCGCGCTGCTGTTCGGCGCGTGATGCTTTGCAGGGCGTAGCCAGGATCATGTTGGAAGAAGAGGTGGGTGAGGTTCCCGTTGTCGATGAGCAGAATCAGTTGGTAGGCGTCATTACCGATCGGGACATCGTGGTGCGTTGCGTTGCCGCCGGCGATGCGCCGGAAGCCAGCGTTGTGGATGCCTATATGACGGCACCTGCCGTGTGTTTGCCGGAGGATGCCAGTGTGGAAGATGTCGCCAAGATGATGGCGAAGGAGGCGGTCCATCGGAGTCCCATTACCGACCGGGAAGGGCGGCTACGCGGCATCGTTGCCCAGGTGGACCTGGAGCAATCGGACGCGCGTTCGCAAAAAAAAAAGGTGTCCCAGAGCGTGTCGATCCCCCACTGACGAACGAGCCTGCCCGATGAGCGAATCGATTGATCCGGCCGATGCGCGGCCTGTTCTGCCGCGCATGGTTCACCCGCAACCGGCGCCGCCTCCTGATCCGGTAAAGCCGCCGAGTCCCGCGCCGCCGGTGCCTCATCCCGAACCACTGGTTCCGCAGCCGGGGCGGCCGCCGTTGGTCGATCCGAACCCGAATCCTCCACCCATTGACGATCCCACTCCGCCGCCGAGCTGGCGACCGCTGGCTTGGATGCTGTGACGGCGTGACAACCCAGTGGCGGGGTACATGATTGCTGCAGCCGCTTCTTATTCGGCGTCGGCTTCTCGGTACCGCAGGAGTTTGTTGTAAATCGTCTTGACGCTGATGCCGAGTATTTTCGCCGCACGGGTTTTGTCATGGCCGCAATGATGGAGCGTCTGCTCAATGGCCTGGCGTTCGATCTCTTCCAGCGTGTGTGGCCGCCAGGTCCGATCTGGCCGTAGATGGCCACGCGGGTCCATTCTTCGCGTGGCGTGCCGTGATGCGTGTTCGAGCCACGCGTTCAGGTGCGTGCCGTCGAGCGGCTTCACCATATAGCCGTCGACGCGCAACCGGATCGCCGTACTGGATGTGGCCTTATCCGAATACTCCGTCACTACGATGATGCTTCCATGGTACGAGGCATCGATGTGTCCGATGACGTCCCACCCGCTTCCATCGGGCAGGGATAGATCGACCAGTATCAGGTCCAGCGACCGTTGCCGCGTGATCACCATGGACGCTTCCCGCACGGTAGAGGCCGTAACGACGGAGAAGCCCTTGCTCGTTGCATGGAGACTCGTAGCCTGCAGGAATGCGCGATCATCATCGACCAGCAACAGGGATGGCGTGTCGCGCATGAGAACCTCGGCTACCGCAGTGCGCTAGATAACTAGCTTGCCTGAGGGTGGGTAGATAAGCCGTGGATGCTTGCTTCGTACCGTAGACGGACGCATCACATCGGAGGCAAGGGCGAGGGCGACATGGGTGGGTCTAGTTCTTCGGCGAGCTTCAGATGCAGGTCGAGCGTGGGCAACTCGGCTTGGGCGAACTGACGTATGTCACGGTTGGCACTGTGCGATGCCGTCGTGAAGAGATCGATAGCCTTGCGATGATCTTGCACGATGGCGTCGTCGTAGGCGTGATCGAAGGCGCCGCCCTGCAATGCGCGTAATTGCTGTGCTTGCTTACGCACCTCATACCCTGGCTCCACAGGAACCGTCATACCGTAGCGCCAGGCGAGGCTGACCAATTTGCGATGAATGCGTGTCTGATCGTCGACGATGCGTTTGGCCATGTATTGGATGGGCGCTGCCGTGGAGGTCTTCAGCGCGACCTCGCTCAAGGCGACTTCGGTAGCGGTGACCGAAGCAGCCTGGCGTAGAAAACGGCGGTCTTCTTTGGTCATTTGGCCAATGACGTGCGAAGGATGGTTGATCCGTTCTTTCAGTTGGTAGAACACCACCAGCGTGGCAAACGCAAGAATGCCGATCAGTAACGTAGTTTGCGTCAGGTCCATACTTCTTCTGGTGTTTCGGATATCTCGTCGCGTTGAGCGCCGCGGCGGCCGAGCTCAGCCATGTGCTTGCGGTTGCTGCTGATCCTGCTGCCGCCTTTCTGTCCGGCTTTGCGTGCTTCTTCAGGTGTGAAGCGATGCGCGCGGCCTCTGGCGTGCGCGGTGCGCCCTCCCAGGCTAGCCACCTCACGGCGGCGTTGCTCATCCATGGCCGCGAAGCCGCGAAGCGAAACATCTTTGTCGTGTTCAGACATAGGGCACTCGTAGGATGTGGAACAACGATGACGTCGTCAGTCTTCCTAGTGCAACCTACTTGCGGCGTGAATGCGCGGCCAAGGGGGAGTGAAGGATTTAGCTTCCGTGCATCACGTTAAATGCGCCCCATATAACGCGGGCCGCCGACGAAAATACCGAATCTTCCGGTGGTCCTCTGCCGGGTCGAACGAACCGGCGGCTGTTGGGCATGATGGCGCCGCATGAGGCCAAGCGCGATATCTTCGTAATAGTGCTGGAGGAGTGCGCGTTGCTCGGCATGTCTGGCACACGCCTGTTCTACCGGCGCGACGAAACGATCCAGTTCCACATCTTTTATCAATGCCAGCAAGAGCCCCCAGTCGACGTCATTGCGTTGTTCCAGGGTCAGCAGGGCTTGCATGCATGGAAGAACGCATGTTTGTGGGTCCGCAGCTTGTGCCTGGGCGGCGTTAGCGATGGCGAGGAACGCTTCGATGCCGCCTTCGTCCCGATCGTTTGCCGTGCGTCCGCTTACTACGTCCATGGCCTGCGCGAGCAGATGAATGTGATCGGTCAGCGAATGACGAAACGATTCGAAGGGCGTCACATTCATGGCCCGAATGACAGGGTCCTTGTTGCTTCGGTATTTTTCGACAAAGTGTTCGTATAGGTCGGTCGTAGCGCGTTCATACGCAAGGCGCAAGGACAGCCATTGGTAAAGGGACAGGCTGTTCTCCTGCGAAAGGGGCGTGTCCGTCTGCTTTGACGAGGTTTGATCGGTCATGTCGTTCGTCCTTCTTTGTTTGTAATGGGTAGGTGTGTGATAGGGAGTTGAAAGGTAGCTGTTTGATTTTGATTATTGGCGGGTGGTTATTTGCTGGGTAATTTACCCTTGTCGTTGAGTTGATCATGTTTATTCAAACTTAAAAAAATTGCGGATCGATACAACCAGGCAAGTGCTTTCATGCCTGTATTTTTAGCTATTTTTTCTGTACGAATGACATGGGTGCGACTGATGCAAAGGTGTGTTCACGGCTGTATCAAATCGGCTTGACTCGCCAGCGCCTAGAGTGAAACCCGTTCGCTCGAAGGCGGACATTTTTCCCACACGGGAGTTATTCCATGGCTAACGAAAAGAGCAACCGCGGATTCGCCTCGGTGGATGAATCCAAGCAGCGCAAGATTGCCAGCAAGGGCGGAAAAGCCGGCGGTGGCGATCATGCTACGCATGAGCAGCATGTGGCAGCCGGCAAACAAAGCAGTGGCGGCACCCACGATCAGCATGTACGCGCTGGCCAGCAAAGCCACAAAAACACTTGATGCGTACGAGCGGCATCAGCCCCCATTTCAGGATCGAGATTCGCGCCGGCGCATGAGTGGAAGAAGTGTTGGTGTGTCGGAAGCTGTCATTTACATTCTTGCAAACATCGCCCTTCCCTACCTGCAGTAGGGAAGGGCAAGGGGATAAAACCTGCAACGGTGCATGACGATAATTCGGCGGCAAGCCTCCCTGCGAATCGGTCGCGTGAGACAGCCGCTCCACGACGCTTGCTTCACCTGAAACGACGGATAGTCGCCTCTATACGAGAGGGAGGGAGACGACGCATGAAACGCCTGTCTGAGCATCGTCTGCGGCAGCTTGAACGATTATGCGGTCAGCTGTTGGCTCAGAATCATCGCCTGATCGAACGCAATGCCGAACTGTTGATCGAGATGCATAGGCTCAAGCATCGCGACGGCCCCGCCTCGGCGTCCGGCGATGGCATCTCTGAGCGGACAACGCCTGCGCGGCGACTTTATCGGGTCCGATGAGCAAGCCTTTTGGGGTGCGTTATAACGTGAAGAGGACATCCATGCTCCAGCTTGATCCGCCATTACCGATGAACACACCCAAGGGAGAGGGCATGGCGCACGTACTGATCGATTATGGGCCGGAGTCGGATTTGTATTGGACGGTTTTCATCACCGAGACCGGTGAGATCTGGACCTTCTCTAACCGGGAGGTGCGCGCCGTCAAGAACATTACCCTTGGCCGAATCCAACCCGAGACTCCCGGGGACAGCGAGCTTGCGCAGTCACTACTATCGGCCAATGGGCGGATGAGTGTCGCGGGCAGCAGCGGATAGATCTGTCGCCGTGGTGGCAGTGGGCCTAGGGTCCCAACAGCCCGCTGAGGCATTCAAAAAGTTCGTGCAAATGCACGGGTTTTTGCAGCCGCTGCAGATGCTCATAATGGCTGGGAATGGCATCGCCGCCATAACCTGTAGTCAGGACGATCGGGATGTTGTCGGCGATCAGCCGGTCCGCAAGCGGATAGACGCGCTCCCCATTTAAATTGACGTCGAGGATGGCGACGTCCACCTTGAGCCTTTGGTCCAAAGCCTCCATGGCGCTGGCGACGTTTGGAAAAGGTCCTACTACGCGCATGTTCTCCATTTCGAAAGCGGAGCAGAGCGCATCGGCGATCAGGTATTCGTCCTCGACCATGAGCACGGATTTTCCTTGAAGCACGTTGGGAGTCATCGGCATCGCTCCCGTTCCGGGTTATGGGAGAGGGGCAGCCATGGGGACTTTTGACTGAATTTTTGCATCGTGGCGTTATCGCGCATGTTGTGGATATCTGCGAAGGGAAAACGGTCAGGCCAAGACAGGGACCGAAATGGAACAGCGCACACCGTCCGGAGTCAGGTCGTAGTGCGTCTTGGCCTTCATCTGGTAAGGCAGTGCGCGTTCGATAAGTTCCCGTCCATATCCATCCTTGGAAAGACTTCCGCTTGCATCGGGAATGTCGACACCGGTTTCATCCCAGTGCACATGGAGAAGTGGAGGCTGCCCCTCGTTGCGTTCTATCTGCCACCGCACCGTGAGATGTGCGGAAGGGCACGAGAGCGCGCCATGTTTCACCGCGTTGACGGCCAGCTCATGAATGGCCAGCGCGAAGGTCTGCAAGGTGGTGGATCGCAGTCGCACGCCGTCGGGTCCGTCCAGCGTGATCTGTCGCGCGGCAATGGCATGCGCGGCAAGTTCACTGCGCAAGAGGCCGTCGAAGGTAACTTTTTCTCCTTCTACCAGCCGCGACAGATAGGTCTGGACCCGGCTGATGGCGTCCAATCGACCGGAGAATACTTCGGTGAATGGCTCCATCGTCGTGTGCTTGGCCCGGGTGCGTTCGAACACCACCTGGATCACGCTGAGCAAGTTGCGCGTGCGATGCTGCAACTCGGTATTCAGAACCTGCAGTTGCCCGGTAAGCGCCTCGCGTAACGCGTCGCCGGCGTGCGCCCATTCCGAGTGAGAGGTGTCGAGCAACTTGCGTGCAAGATCCTGACGCTGCGCCATCAGCAGAATCATATCGGTTTCATAGCCGAGATCCGGGTGTGTTTCCGTCCAGTAATGCACGGTACGGACATAGGCGAGGAAGGAGGCGATGCGTTCGTATTCGGCGTGGCCCACGGCGTGCCGTACAGCGTTACACGCCTGCGACGATCGACCAGGCACCACGAACATGACAGTGAGTGCATCGAACAGATCTTCTTCCGCGCGTGTGCGTGGAAGGGGAATGCCGGCGGGCTGGCGGTACGCCTCGAGACGGGCAAACACAGCTTCGAGTGCTGCCGCGTTGGGAACGGGGCGGGCAAGCAAGGCCATGGCCTGCTCGATGGATTCCGGTGCGGTGGTGCGGTCGCCTGCGGGATAGCCCTTGCCGATCAGGAAGCCCACATGGCGGACGACGCAGTAGCGCACTTCGCAGAACCGGGAAAGATGTACGAACAGGCGTTCCTTGAACAAAGACGGCAGTGGATTATCAAGGTAGGCCGCCTTGGCGTATTGCCAAAGTTGCTCCGCGACATCCGGTGCTTCTTTGTTCATGCTGAAGAAATGGCACATGACGCCGAGCCGTTCTTCCGCCTCGGCGAGAACATGCTTCTTGCGCTCGCTGCTGTCGTGACCGGGCGAAGAAGCGAGGCGTCGTTCCCGCCATCCGACGAGAGACAGCCATCCTTTCATTTCTGTTGCGCCTGATTCCGCGGTATGGCGTAGCACCGGTGTTTCAAGCAACGTGCGGGCTGTCTTTTGCAATACGGCTGCAATAGTGTGCCGGCGACTTGGCATAAGCTCAGGACGATGCATGGGCTTCGGTGCCGATAGTGATATCGCCGGCGTTGTGTTGCGCGAAGATGTCCCTGGCCGCGTTGCGTTCATTGGCATTGTCGACATGCACGGACACGAGTATTTCGCCCTGGCGCAACTTGCCGTCGAAGCGCTTGGCTTCAAACTCCGGTACGCCCATGCCTACGAGTGCGCCGATGATGCCGCCTGCTGTGGTGCCTACCGCAGCGCCACTGAGCGCCGCCATGATGGGGCCCGCCGCAATAAACGGCCCAATCCCCGGCACGGCAAGCGCACCAGCGCCGGCCAGCCACCCGAGCGCGGCGCCGATGCCGAGTCCGGCAACGCCACCGGCAGTGGCGCCTTCGGGGGCCTTGGTGTTGTGCTCATAGGCGAAGTCGCGTGTGCCGTGCCGATCCGGCATTAATGCGGAAATGTTTTGGGTGTCGAAGCCGGCACGACGCAGATCGGTGACGATGGCTTCGGTCTGTTCAAGGGTTCGGGTAGTGCAGTAGATGGAAGCGCTCATTTTTCTTCTAATTTTTTCGTTGTAAAAAAACTGCGCCAGACGCAGCTCTCACCTTAGATGATGCCAAGCAGCCAAAGCACGATGATGATCACCACGATCACGCCGATGCCGCCAAAAGGGTAGTAGCCCCACGTTCGGCTATAAGGCCATGTCGGCAGGGCGCCGAACAGGATGATCAAGAGAATGATGACGAGCAGGAGTGACATGGGCTTCCTGAATCGGGCCGGCAGACGCGCGGCACTCACGATGCCGCGACTATCGCACCGCCTATCTCAACGCGGTGCACACGCATCGTGTGGAGCCGCTTCACATCCCTGTCGTGGAAGGGATGGTTGGGGATCGGTTCATTCCCTGCGGACTTTTTTGCTCGAGGCAGACAGGCGAACGTCAGCTTCCGTTGGCATTCCGCTTATCGCGCACCATCGATAATCCGTGCGTGAGTTCCGCGCCAAGCAGCACGACGAATGATGCGTAGTACACCCACGTCAGCATCACGACCACGGCGCCGGCTGGGCCATAGGCGCCACCGACGCGCGCATGCCCGATATAAAACTCGATGGCAAATTTGCCTAGGATGAACAGCACGGTCGTCAACGGCGGCCATTGCCGTGTCCAGTTGCCGTTGCCAGTGTGCGCCGAGCAGGGTCAGCAGCCACAATGTCAGAAGAATCAGCGGTGCCATGGACAGGGCGGAGTAGTAAGCGATGGCCGCCGCGTGCGTGAACAGTTCATCTTCGTTGAAGCCGGTGGCGGCATGACGAAATGTGGCGCGTAGCGAATAGTGCATCGTTTTCTCGCGGCGTCGTGGCGATCTTGGCAGGCTCTGCGTGTGACGCCTGTGGGATGCGGTATATCAGCGTGTTTTACCGGCTTTTCATGGGGCGTGCCCGGTAGAGCGCCAGTGAGCGTGCGCGCAGGCTGATATGCCCGTCCTCGGCGGGCGGCATATCCAGCGACGTGCTGATCAGCAGGCGCCATTCCATCTTGCCGGGCATCGGTGGCAATACGAAGGCGACATCTTCGAAGTAGCCGTTAACCATCAGCAGCAAGGTATTGTCTACCCCGGGACGCTTGATCCCGGTGGGCTTGGCGCGCCCATCCAGCAACATGGCCAGGCACCGCGCATGCGGATCGCGCCATTGTTCCTCAGTGAATGCGTGGCCGTCGGGACTGAGCCAGGTAACGTCCCGGACGCCTGATTCTTCATCGAGCAGCCCGCGCAGGAAACGGCTTCGCCGCAGCAGTGGATAGTCGCGACGCAGACGGGTAAGTCGACGTACGAAATCAGTGAGGTCGCGCTGCTCTGTCGCCGCCAGCCAGTCGAGCCAGGTGACGTTGTTGTCCTGGCAATAAGCGTTGTTGTTGCCGCCTTGCGTGCGCGCGAATTCATCGCCGGCCAGCAACATCGGCGTGCCTTGGGAAAACAGCAGCGTGGCAAGCATATTACGCATTTGCCGGTTGCGCAGCGCCAGGATTTCCGGGTCGTCGGTATGACCTTCCTCGCCGTGGTTCCAGCTGAGATTGTTGTCGGTACCGTCGCGGTTGTTCTCGCGATTGGCCTCGTTGTGTTTGCTGTTGTAGCTGACCAGGTCATGTAGCGTGAAGCCGTCATGGGCGGTAACGAAATTGATGGAAGCATTCGGCCGTCGCCCGCGTTGATCGAACAGATCCGCGGAGCCGGTCAGGCGGGTGGCAAAGTCAGGCAGCCATCCTTCATCGCCGCGCCAGAAGGCGCGAGTGGTATCGCGGAAGCGATCATTCCATTCCGCCCAGCCTGGCGAAAATTTTCCCGCCTGATAGCCGCCGGGGCCGATATCCCAGGGCTCGGCGATCAACTTCACGCGGCCGAGCACCGGATCTTGCCGGCACGCATCGAGAAAGCCGCCGCCCTGGTCGAAGCCGTGCGATTCGCGTCCGAGAATCGTGGCGAGATCAAAACGGAAGCCATCCACGCGCATTTCCGTGGCCCAGTAACGCAGCGAATCCATCACCACTTGCAGCACGCGCGAATGACTCAGGTCCAAGGTGTTGCCGGTGCCGGTGTCATTGATATACATGCGGCGATCATCAGCCAGCCGGTAATAAGTGGCGTTGTCGATGCCGCGCAGGGACAGGGTCGGGCCGAGATGATTGCCTTCGGCGGTGTGGTTGTAGACCACGTCCAGGATCACTTCCAGGCCGGCATCGTGCAGATGCGAAACCATTTCCTTGAACTCGGCGATGGTTGGCGTTGCCATGTAGCGCGGATGCGGCGCAAAAAAGCCGATCGTGTTGTAGCCCCAGTAATTGCGCAGGCCCACGCTGAGCAGTTGCTTGTCGTCGATGAAAGCATGAATCGGCATCAGTTCGACCGAGGTGACGCCAAGCGAGCGGATGTAATCGACGACCGGCTGTTGCGCCAGTCCGGCAAAAGTGCCGCGTAGGGTTTCGGGTACGTGCGGGTGCAGCATGGTGTAGCCGCGCACATGGGTCTCGTAGATGATAGTGCGGTCCCATGGCACGCCGGGCCAGTAGTGGTTGCCCCAGGTGAAGGCCGGGTCGATCACGCGCGACTTGGGCATGTAGGAGGCGCTGTCGCGCTCATCAAAACTGAGATCGCCATCCGGATGGCCGATGGTGTAACCGAACAAGGCATCGTGCCAGATCAACTCGCCGATGATCTGTTTGGCGTAAGGGTCCAGCAGCAGCTTATTCGGATTGAAACGATGTCCCGCTTCGGGTTCATAGGGACCGTGTACACGGTATCCGTACAGTTGTCCCGGGCGGACGTCGGGCAGATAGCCGTGCCATATTTCGTCGGTGTATTCCGGCAATGGGATGCGCTCGGTCTCGCGACCACCTTCGTCGAAAAGGCATAGTTCCACCATGGTGGCGTTCGCCGAGAAAAGAGCGAAGTTCACGCCGAGGCCATCCCAGGTTGCGCCAAGCGGAAAAGGTAATCCTTCGCGAAGGCTGGCGCTGTGGGAAGTCGTCTCCGTTCCTCGGCGTATTTGCACAGGCCTGGTCATGACGTTCATCTCTTTGCTGCCTTATGGGGTCGGAGGGGAAGCTTGTCGTACGGCGTTTCTGTTTCCTGATTAGCGTGGACACTTCGGCGGGAAGGAAGCAGTTTCAAGCCATTCGAACTTCGGCTGAGGAGTGGCGTGAGTCGGGCTCATGGTGACGCTTGCCTTCGGAGGGAGCGGAGCCGGTGTCTCGTTGCACGCCCTTCCTCGCTTATTTTTGCTCCTTGCTCGTCCGCTGCTCCTCTTTCTGTCGTGCCGCATGTCGTTCTTCGGCAAGCACCAGTTTTTCCGCCATATGCCAATGGCGCAATGCCTGGCCGGAAGGGCGCCCCTCCGATTCCCAGATGCTGTGAGCGATTTCGCTGATGCGAGCGTGCCGCTCGGCGGAGGAACGTTTGCTGTTCATGGATTGGATTCGGAAATCAGCACGGCCACCGGCCATTCGGCGAAAAGCATGCGGGCGGCCAGGCCGGACGGCTCACCCTGAAGCGTTTGATGAGTAAATAAATCAGTGAAAGTGCAGATACCGTCATGGGTAGGGCAGGCTACAGTCGTATCGCCCCAGAACGAGGGCTCAATCATGGGAAGGTCGGTTTCGCCAATGCCGCCCGCGCAAAGGCGAGGCACGGCGACCAGGAGATGGTGGCCGTTGTGGTGGCGCAGGAACGCCAGCACATGCTCGCTTCGCGCGCCGGTAACACCGAGTGGCTCATAAGCAGCACGCAGGAACAAACCGGGCCAGCGTTTTCTCGCGCGCAACAGGCGGTGAATCACTTGTTGCTTGATGATGCCGCTACGGTAATCGGCCAATAATTGCGGCGAGAGCGGGTGGCCAGCCAAGCTTGCTTTGCGCACGGCATAGTCGACGGGGCGCCGGTTATCCGGATCGACCAGCGACTGGTCCCAATATTCGGTACCTTGATAAAGATCGGGTACACCTGGCACGGTGAGGCGCAAGCTCACTGCCGCGAGGCTGTTTATTGCACCTGGCGCGTCCAGGCTGCGTGCGGCAGCATGGATGTCACGGCGCAACGCTGCCTGATCGGACGATAGCAGGATGTCGCGTACCACCTTTTTGCAAGCTTCTTCGTAGCTGGGATCGGGTGTGGTCCAGCGCGTATGCAGTTTTGCTTCGCGCTCGGCTTTCAGGAACCAGCCTTCGATACGTTCGGCGAAAGTGCGCAGGGCATGTTCGTCATCGAGACGCATGCCGAGCGGCCATGCCGCCAGCACGGTTTGCAGCAGCATCCATAACGCGCCGCGGGCGGGTTGCGCGTAGTTTTCCAGCTGGGCGAGCCATGTGCTTGCTTTGTCGATGAACCAGGCCGCGCGCTCGCTCAGCACGGCCAGTCGCGCACGAACGTCTTCGCCGCGCTTGTGATCGTGGGTAGCGGTGGCGAGCAGCGAGCGCGGCCACTGCTCGGCGCGACGCTGCATGAGCGCATGGAAGCGCGCGGGTGTGAGGGCGAAGATACGTGGATCGCTGCCTACTTCGTTGCGCGACAGCAGCACGCCATAGCGGTAGAAACCTGTGTCCTCGACGGCCTTGGCATTCAAGGTGGTGGATAGTTGCTCGAACAGGCGTCGGGCGCTCTGCAAATGCTTTCGCTGCGAGAGCGTGTTGAGCCAGCGTGTTTTAGTTTCAAGCAGGTAGCTGCGCAGATAGGCGAGGTGCGGTTGGCGGTCGGGATCACCGTACTGCACCGCCTTTGCAAAAGCCTGCTCCAGTGTGCGGCGGTCTTCGCCGCTGACCGTGCCGGTGCCGAGGTAGGTTCGATAAACCGGCATGTGTTCCAGCACGTCAGCCAGGGCGTGACGAAGTGCCAGCGGCGTGAAGTCGCCACATTCCGGCGTGTCCATGACAAACCGGTGGAAGGCACGTGCGCAGCGCGCCAGGTCAGCGGCCAGGCTGGAATCCAGCATGCCGCGGCGTGCCGCGCGTTCCTCGTCGTCAAAGCGGCCGGAGCGACCGCTCAGCACCTTCCACGCGTCGGCAAGTGGCGCGTAGCCGTTGGGGTCATGCTGCAAGGCGCCTACCTGATGCATGAAATCGTAGCCGGTGGTGCCGTCCACTCCCCAGTCTTCGCGCAGCGTTTCATCGTGTGCCAGGATTTTTTCCACGTGCAAGGTGATCCGCCGGCTCATATGGCGTGGATCGATTCGCGCTGCACGATCGCTGCGCAGCCGTAATTTGCGCAGGTATTCGCGCGGCTGCGTCAGGCCATCGATGTGGTCGATGCGCAGCCCTTCGATGACGCCTTCACGGATCAGGCGCAAAGGCAGTGCATGCACGGCATCGAAAACGTCATTGCGCTCCATCGCCAGCGCCACCAATGAATCGATGTCGAAAAAACGCCGGTAATTGACCACCTGGCTCGCACTGCGCCACCAGGCCAAGCGGTAATGCTGCAAATCGAGGAGACGGCGCATCAGCGCTTTGTCAGCATGGAACCGGGCGATGGCTTGATCGATACGCGTGCGGTTTTCCTCATCCTGCATGGTGAGGCGTATCGCGTCATAGGTTTCCACGGCCGATTTGAAGCGCGGCAGCACCAGGCCGGCTATGTCGAACAACAGGCGCAGGCTTTGTTCGGATATCGGCAGCGTGGTGCCTGCTGCATTCAGGGCGAGGGTGGTGCCGCCGACATGACGCGCGACGAGCAATTCATCACGCGCCAGGACGTGTTCGAGCGGCCCTTCGAGGATGGGCAACCACAATCGGCCTTCTGTATCCGGCGCGTTCCAGTCAATGTCGAAGTAGTGTGCGTAGCGGCTCGTGCGTCCTTGCGCGAGGACATCGTTCCACCATGGATTGGCCACATCGGCGGCCATGTGGTTCGGCACCACGTCCAGGATCGCGCCCATGCCATGCGTATTCAGTGTCTCGGCGAGTTCGGCCAAGGCGGATTCGCCGCCGAGTTCCGGGTTGACGATCAGCGGATTGATGACGTCGTAACCATGCAGGGAACCCGGGCGCGCCATGGCGATGGGTGACAGATAGATATGGCTGATGCCGAGCGCGGCGAAATAGGGAATATGCTCGGCGGCTGCACGGAAATCGAAGCCGCGATGCAACTGCAGTCGAACCGTGGCGCGCAGTTCAGTCATGCCTGCATCGTCCCCTTCAGCGACGTGTCGATGTCATGCAGTACAGGCGGGAGCATGTCGCTGGTGTCGCCGGGCAGGCGGTATCGCCAATTGGGATGTGTATCGATGGTGCCGGGCAGATTGGGTTGCTCCTTGCGGCCGAGCGCATCTTCCAAGGGAATCAACACAAGCGGCGATGGCGTTTGGGCGAGATATGTCCAATAGCGGCTGTTTGGCTGCGCTTCCCCTTCCCGCGGAAGGGGGGGCGGCATACTGGTGATGAGCTTGTCCATGCGGGTGACGTCGGCGTTGCGTGCCTGCTTATGCTGTTGAAGCGCGTCGCCATTCCAGCCATGTGCCTTGGCAAGCTGATCGATATCCGCGCCTTCCCGCCATGCTGCCAGTGGCGGCAGATCGTGGGTGGTGGTGGTGGCGACCGCATGCGTTCGCCATCGCCGCGGCGGCAGGAAATCACCCTTTTCGTCACGGGTGAAAAGCAGCACATCGATGCCGAGCACGCCACGTTCAGCGAGTTTGTCGCGCAAGCCGGCGGGCACCGTACCCAAGTCTTCGCCGATGACGATGCAGCGATGGCGCCAGGATTCCAATGCCGTGAGCCGCAGCAAATCATCCAGTGGAAGACGGATATAGCCGCCCGCCGTGGAGGCGCCTCCTTGCGGCAGCACCCATAGATGGTGGAAGCCGATGATGTGGTCGATGCGGATGCCGCCGGCCAAGGCCATATTGGCGCGCAGCAGCTCGATGAAGGGACGGAAGCCTGCGGCTTTCAATCCCCACGGCGAATAGGAAGTAATGCCCCAACGTTGGCCATCGGGATTGAACGCATCGGCTGGTGCGCCCAGTTCCAGTCCTTCCAGCACCTGGTCGCGGTGTGCCCATGCTTCGGCACCGCCGCTTTCGAAACCGACCGGCACATCGCAGATCAGTCCGATCCGTTGTCCCGCGGCGTGGGCGCCTTTACGCGCGCGGTCCCAGCAACGTGCGCTCAGCCACTGCAGGAACATTTCGAAGTCCAACGCATCAGCGTGCGTCTCGGCGAATACTTTCGCGCTCGAAGATTCCCTAGCGCGCCAATCGCCTTTCCATTGGCGCCATGAAGTGGGCTGCTCGTGTGCAGCGGCGTCCGCCTGGCGGGCGGCGATCATTGCGTAATCGTGCAGGCTGGCACCGCCTTCGCGGATGAAACGGCTGAAATCAGTGCGCCATACAGGGGTTGTGTGCACGAAGGATGCATACAGTGCACGGTAGATCATGCGGCGCATGGCATAGGCGGCAGGCCAATCGATCAGACTGGCGCGCTGCGCACGTTCCCACTCGGCAGCCACGCCGGCTTGCCTTATCGCATCATGCAAGGTCGGTATGCCCAGCAGCTCGGCCGGGTCGGCATGCATCCAGTTGAGAAAGCCGCGATGCGATGGTGAGTAGGGACTGTAATGCGCGCGAACCGGACTCACCGCATGCAGGGGACTCAGTGCAATGGCGTCGCCTCCCGCGTGTGCAACGGCACGGGCCAATTCGGCTACGGCACGACTGTCGCCCAGGCCGCCATCATGGGCATGGCGCAAAGCGTAGACCTGCGCGTTCAAGCCCCATGCGCGTTGTTTTTGTATCCCGAGCGCGTCGCCGACGCCAAAGCAACGTTTCGGCGCCACCGCCAGCGTAAAGCGATGAGAAGCCAGCGTCACCGTGTAGTAGCCGATTTCCGCCGGCGCACGGATCGTGCCGTTAGCCTCAACGGCGATTTTTCGTTCCTGCTCATGCTCGTCGCGCAGGATGGCGAACGACATGCCGCGCGGCACGACCGGTAGAACGATTGACTCGTTCGCGTCGCCAGTGATCAGTGCGGGCAGCGCCTGCGCCTGGGCGTCGATCCGTTGCCGGCTGGCATGACGGCTTGCCTGGTCGTGCGAAGGCAGACCCATCGCGTCGAGCAATCCGAGCAGCGTATTTTCGGCGAGACGCTGTTTCCGCCCCAACGCATCGGTCCACGCAACCGTGATGCCGGCAGCGTGCGCGAGTGATTCAGGCGAGGAGCCGCTCATCGGTCAACTCCCTGAATAATACGACGGCGGTATGAGCCTGCAGCACGCCGCGATCGAGTGCATCCCTCGCGCCCTGGGGTTCGATCCAGATCACATGGGTGGCGGAATCGCGCGGCAACGATATCTCGTGATCGGACAGGTTCAGTGCGATGCTCCAGTGATGTCCCTCACCCAGTCGCCAGCGCGCATAGACGGCCTTGTTGCCGAGTACTTCGCAACCTAGCGCGCAGCTCAATGCCAGATGAGGAACCAAGTGGCGTCGCCGCTCTTGAAGCAGCCCGGCGAACCAGCGTTTCCAGTCGAGCGCCTGTTCGCTGTCTTCGATACGCGGTATGGATGCCGCATAGGTGTCTAATGCATTCGGGTCGGGAATGAGCTTGCGGCGCGCCGGATCACTGAAACCCGAAAAATGTGCGAATTCCTCGCGCCTTCCGTCGCGTACCTTGGCCGCCAGTTCACCTTCGTAATCGGTGAAGTAATAAAAGGGCGTGCGGCATCCCCATTCTTCGCCCATGAAGAACAGGGGAATCATCGGGCTCAAGGCAACCAGCACCATGGCGGCGCGCAGATCGCTCTCGTTTGTCAGCGAAATCAGGCGTTCGCCGAGCGCACGGTTGCCGATCTGGTCATGGTTCTGCAAAAACAGCACGAACGAGGTGGGGCGAAGGTCCTGGCTGGGTTCGCCGCGCGAGATGCCGCGACGGTCGTGTTGACCCTGGAAAACGAGTCCTTCGGCCAGTGCTTTGCACACATTACCGGTGGGATCTTGCGCGAAATCGGCGTAGTAGCCTTCGTGTTCGCCCGTAAGGCACACGTGCAGTGCATTGTGTGCATCGTCATTCCATTGCGCATCGTAGTCGCCACGCAACAGGCTTGCGGCATTGTGCTCGTTTTCAAGCATCAGCCAGACGATGCGGCCGCGCGGCTGGCAGCTTTGACGAATGGCTGCACCCAGTTCTTCCAGGAATGTTTGCGGCTGGATGGCATGCACGGCGTCGAGGCGCAGCCCGTCAAAGCGATATTCATTGATCCACATCAGCGCATTGTCGATGAAATAGCGCGCCACCTGCGGTTTACGGAAATCGATGGCGGTACCCCAGGGCGTATGGATGTCCGTACGGAAAAACGCGGGCGCGTACTGCGGAATTTCGTTGCCGACCGGGCCGAAGTGGTTGTAGACCACATCCAGGATCACCGCCAGGCCGAGCCGGTGTGCTTCATCGATCATCGATTTGAGCGCATCGACGGTGCCATAGGACGCGTCGGGTGCGTAAGGCAATACTCCGTCGTAGCCCCAGTTACGGTCGCCGTGAAAGGACGCGACCGGCATCAGCTCGATGGCGGTGTAACCGCTGGCGGCCAATCGCGGTAACGCTTGGCAGAGAGCATCGAAACCACCTATTGCGCCGACATGTACTTCACAGATGACGGCAGTGTGCAGTGGTGCGCCGTTCCATGTGTTGCAGCGCCATGTGTAATCGCGCGGGTCCACCACCCTGCTTGCACCGAGCACGCCGCCGGGTTGCGAGCGCGAGGCAGGATCCGGTACTTGCCGATCGCCGATGCGGTAGACATAACGGGTATCCGGATCCACTTCCATGGCAAGAGTGTGGTTGCCTTCTTCGTCACGCCGCATCGGCAAGACGAGGTCGTCGATCACCAGTTCGACATGTTCGGCGGCCGGCGCCCATAGGCGGAAGCGGGTCGTGCCATCATCGAGCATTTGCGCTCCGTACGTGCAGTCATGGCAGGACGACGCGGAGAGTTTCATGAGTGTTCGATGGATGGGCATCGGGGAAATGCATCGCGAAGTTTATGCGCGCCCAGAGGCGTGCTCTTTCCTGCGCGCAGCAGGGAGAGGAGGCGTAAGGTCAAGCAACGTCGAGACAGGTTCGTGGTGCGCCGCAAGCACGGGTAACCTTGCCGTAGTTCTTCCCCGTCAAGCGGGGGCAGGGAACGCTCCTGCCAGGTAGTGTTGCGAACCGGACTAGCGATCCAGACCTTCACGCTTCGCTCCTCTCCGGCCGGAGGATCAGCGCGGCCAGCGGCGGCAGCAGCAGATTCAATGACCAGGGCTGCCCTCGGCATCCGAGCGCATCCGCGTGGACCTGGCCGCCATTGCCGAGATTGGAACCGCCGTAGTGCATGCTGTCAGTGTTGCAAAGCTCTCGCCAAAGGCCGCCTTCGGGAATGCCGATGCGGTAATTGCGGCGCACTTCTGGCGTGAAGTTGCACACCACCAGGAGTGGCGCCACGTTCTCGCCACCGTAGCGCACGTAGGCGTAGACCGAGCTATCGGTGTCGTCGCCGACTACCCATTGAAAGCCTTCCGGCTCATGGTCGCAGCGATGCAAGGCAGGTTCATGGATCAGCAGACGATTGAGATCGCTCACCAGCTGTTGCATGCCACGATGCATGGGGTTGTCTAGCAGGTACCAGTCCAGCGGACGGTCGTGATGCCACTCGCGATGTTGCGCAAACTCGCCGCCCATGAAGAGCAGTTTCTTGCCCGGATGCGTCCACATGAAACCGAAATACGCTCGCAGGTTGGCGAACTGCTGCCAGTGATCGCCGGGCATGCGCGAAATCAGTGAGCCTTTTCCATGCACGACTTCGTCATGCGACAGCGGCAGTACGAATTTTTCTGAATACGCATACACCATGCCGAAGGTCAGGTCATGGTGGTGATAGCGCCGATACAGCGGATTGCGATGCATGTAGCCGAGGCTGTCGTGCATCCAGCCCATGTTCCATTTGTAGCTGAAACCCAATCCGCCGTGAGGCACGCTGCGCGTTACCCCGGGCCACGCGGTGGATTCCTCCGCGATGACGAGTACGCCGCTCTGTTCGCGCGCGATGGTCTCGTTCAGTTCCTGCAGGAATGCGATGGCTTCAAGATTTTCGCGGCCACCATGTTTGTTCGGAATCCACTCGCCCTCGGGACGGCTGTAATCGCGGTAGAGCATGCTCGCAACGGCGTCCACGCGCAGCCCGTCGACGTGGTAATGGCGGACCCAATGCATTGCGCTGCCGAGCAGAAACGCGCGCACTTCGTAGCGGCCATAGTTGTAGATCAGCGTGTCCCAGTCTTGATGCACGCCTTCACGCGGGTCACTGTGTTCGTACAACTTGGTGCCGTCAAAGTCGCGCAGCCCGTGTTCGTCGGAAGGAAAGTGCGCGCTGACCCAGTCGATGATGACGCCGATGCCTGCGACATGGCACGAGTCGACGAAACGCGCGAAAGCCTCCGGGCTGCCCATGCGCGCGGTGGGAGCGTACATCGCAATAGGCTGATATCCCCAGGAGCCGCCGAAGGGATATTCGCTGACCGGCAACAATTCGATATGCGTGAAGCCCTGTGCTTGCACGTAGGGAATCAGTCGTGTCGCGAGCGCATCCCAATCGAGCGGCTTGCCGTGTTCATCCCATTGCCAGGAACCGGCATGAACTTCATAGATGGACAGCGGCGCGCGTTCGTAATCCATCGACGCGCGGTGTGCCATCCATGAGGCATCGTGCCATGTAATCGACAGCGGTGTTGCAACGACGGATGCGGTGGCGGGCGGTAATTCGGTTTGCCTGGCAAAGGGATCTGCCTTCAGCGGCAGAAGATGGCCATCGCGATCGAGCAGCTCGAACTTGTACAGGGCACCGCTGTTGACGCCGGGAATGAAGATTTCCCACAACCCTTCGCGATCGTGCCGACGCATCACGTGGCGGCGTCCGTCCCACTGATTGAAATCGCCGACCACGGCAACCCGCAGGGCGTTAGGCGCCCATACCGAAAAGTGCACGCCGGCGACGTCGCGGATATGCACGGCATGCGCACCCAGCAGATCGCCGGGATGGCTCAGCTCTCCGGCATGAAAGGCGCACAAAGTGCCTTCGGTAAGCAACGCTTCGAAGGCATAGGGATCGCAGATCACTTCCTTGCCGTGGGGCCAGTGAATGCGCAGGCGGTAATGGTCCGGCCTGGCGGGAAGGTTGGCGGCGAAAACACCTTCGGCCAGTTGGTGTGCGGGCAGCGCATCGCCGTCGGGAAGCAGCACGATCTCGAGGGCGAGGGCGCCGTGAGCCACGGCGGCCACATACCATTGATCGCCATGCCGATGCGGACCCAGCCAAGCGAAAGGTTCGCCGCAGCGGCCCTGGTCGAGCGCGTGCAGAACTTCTTCGGGCATAACGTCCATGCGGCGCGGCGGCGCCGCAGTGACACCTGTGTCAGTCCTCACGCTGCCGCCTGTTGCAGGAGCATGCGGTGATACAGGGCAGCATATTGCCGGCCGGGTCCATCCCATTCGTGTTTCTCCAGCATGGCCGCACCACGCATGGCATTGAGCAACTGTGGTTCGGCATAAATACGGAAGGCGCGCTGCAGGCAGCTGCGCAGATCGGATACGGAAACATGGCGGAACAGCAAGCCGGTGACGCCATCTTCGATGGTGTCTTGCAAGCCGCCGGTTGCATGCGCAATCGGCAGGCAGCCATACGCTTGTGCGTACATCTGGCTAAGCCCGCAAGGTTCATAGCGCGACGGCATCAGCAGGAAGTCGGCACCGGCAAACATGCGTCGCGCCAGCCCATCTTCGAAACCGATGTGAGCCGCAACACGTCCTGGAAAACGTCGTGCGAGCCGCATGATCGTGCGTTCGATCGACGGATCGCCGCGACCGATCAGCGCGAGCTGCCCACCGGCCGCGATGATTTGCGGTGCCGCTTCGCAGATCAGGTCGACACCTTTTTGTTGCACCATGCGCGAGATGACGGCGAATAGCGGACCATTCTGCTGGCGTAAGCTTAGTTCCTCGCGCAAATACTGCGTGTTCATCGCACGCCGGTCCCAGGCACCAATGGTGAAGGGCGCTCGCAGCGAAAGATCACGTTCTGCATCCCAGCTGGCGTCGATGCCATTCACGATACCAGTCAGGCAACCCTCCATGGAGCGTTTGCGCAGCAATGTATCCAGGCCGCAACCGTAAGCAGGTTCGGTAATTTGTTTTGCGTAGCTCTCACTGACCGTCGAGAGATGGTCAGCTTTAGCGATGCCTTCGTGCAGAAACGAGATGCGGCCGCGATGATCGTGTTCGATGCGCCTGCGCGACATGCCGATATCGTCTGCGGCGCTTGCCGGAAACACGCCTTGATAAGCCAGGTTGTGAATGGTCAAGATAGTTGGAACGGCATCGTTTCCTGCGTCGAGATAATGGGCTGCCAGGGCGCATGGCCAATCGTTCAGATGCAGGAGATCGGGGCGCCACGGCATGTGTGCGTGCTGCCGGGCGATTTCCGCGGCAGCATGGGAAAGCGTCGCGAAGCGGATGTCGTTATCGGGCCATTCGTAGCCACGCGCATCCGTATAGGGTGAACCTTCGCGCTCATAGAGCTTTGCATTGCAGAGCACGAGCACCGGTAATCCATCCTTGGTGCGGATTTCGCCGATCTCGCAGGCTGGCAGTTTGTGATAGCTGCGGATCCTGCCGATCATGCGCATGCCGGCACCGGCTCCCACGACATGCGGATAACCGGGCAACAGCACGCGCACGTCATGCGTCTTCGCCAGCGCGCGAGGCAACGCAGCCGAGACATCACCCAGTCCGCCTGCTTTCACGAAATCGGTCATTTCCGTGGTGACGAACAATACTTTTCCGCCGCGTTCGCCACGGGCGCCGGGCGGCGGAAGATCGGCCCTTCGTCTGTGCGCGCTTGGTGCCGTGACGCGTTTTTGCGCCCGTGAGGGGGGATAGGTCCTGTGCAGGGGTTTTGCGATAGTCATCCAGTCGCTCTCGATAGAGTTCCCGCAGGGCGAGGATTCGCCGGCAAAGTGCGGGTCGTTATGCTTGAGGTTAGGGCTCTGCAGATCAAACTCGCGTACATCAGACGATGTGACAAAGTGAAGATCGCGAGACGAACGGCGGTGGCGGCGTCATCGTTATTTCCACTTTGCTGTGGTTTGGTAAAGCTTTCGCAACTTTCCATGCACGCAACCTTTACAGTGGACGGTGCACGGTTGAGCGATCATTTTTTCTCGGAGGTATGGCCACCGGTGCGCTGAATGCCTAGCGCGCGGCGCCGGTAGCGTGGCGATACAACGGATTGCAGTGAACGAAGCACGCTTTCTCGCAAGGAAACAGTGCAAAGAGATTTTCAAGGCGATCGTCATTGGCCTTCTGCTGTGCACGTGCGTGGTCTTCACGCCGGTCGCTTTTGCTGATCGTCCAGTGGTGCCTGCAAGTGCATCCACGTCGAGCGCTGCGGCAGAATCCCCGTGTGTACAGACCTCGCACGCAGTGCAGGCGGCTGGCAAGGGGGCGCCGCCATCTGCCGGTTCGACATCGAGGACCTCCAGCAGCGTCGCGGTGTCGGCAGCCAAACCTGCAGCGAAGGCGTCCCCGATGGTTCCCTTGCAGGCCAATGGATTGATCGAGCGCAGCTTGCGCCAAATCGGCCAATGGCTCGACGGACTGGGAACACAATTCAACCAAGCAAGACACTCGCTGCTTGGCTTGTGGAAATTATTCGAACGTTCCGGCGGCCACATTGCCGATGTCATCGATCAACACGTGCTGGTGGTGACGGGCACGACCTTGATTGCCGTCTTCGCTACCGGCCTGGTGCTGGAGTGGCTCGCGCATCTGGCGTTGAGGCGTCCATTGCGTGTGCTGGTCGCGAAGGCCAACGCCGTCGAGTCCCGCGACCGAGCTCGCCAGGCTCACGATGACGGCGTCGCGCAACGAGAGCATGAGGCGGAGGAACGCTCCGAAAAACAGGATGCCGACGCGACGAAGGCTGCGGCGGGCGTGCAACCGGCCGCAGGCGACGTGGCGCTCGTGCAGACGCATGAGCATGGGGTGGATCGCGTCGAGCCTGTGCGAGTCGGCGCACAGAACACGGCAGGCGGCGCCCAGGATCAAGCTGCCGCGCATACGGCGGAAGATCGCCATGCGCCGCGCGATGAGCACCAGCACGCCAAGCCGGCCCGGTATGTGAATACCTTGCATCATTTGTTGTTCGCAGCCGGTGCCTTGTTCCTCAATTTGCTGCCGCTGATGATTTTTTTCGTATTCGCGGGTTTGGTGTTGCGAGAAATGGAAGGCAGCGATGTACGTGTGCATGATGTCGCAAGCAGTTTTATCAATGCCTATTTGTCCGTACGCATCACCATGGCCATATTGCGCCTGCTGGTGTCGCCCGACGGGCCGGGGCTATGTGTGCTAAAGGTCAGCCGCCAGACCACGCGGACTCTGCTCTTCTGGGTACGCTGTATGGTGATCATCGCGGCGTTCGGCATTGCACTGGGCGATACCTTGCTGGCCTTGGGCGGAGGCCATGCCAGCCGCATGGCGTTTATCAAGCTGGTTTCGCTATGCGTGCATATCGCTGCAGTCATACTGATCTTGCAATTGAGGCGTCCCGTTGCGCGGGCGATTGCCGCTGCTCCCGGCAGACAGGGTGCAGTGGCCACGGCACGAAACTGGCTGGCACGCGTGTGGGCGTTGTTTGCCATCGTGTTCGTGATGGGGGTATGGGTGGTATGGGCGCTCGGGGTGGAAGATGGATTCCCCAAGCTGCTTCATTTCATCGGTGTCTCGGCCGGAATTTTAATTGCGGCCAGAATCGTCACCATTCTCGTTCAAGGTGCGCTGGGTCGCGCCTTTCATCCGCATGAAGGCACCGCTGGGGCGACCAGTGAGGCACGCAGCCGACTCGTAAAACGCTATTACCCCGTCATCAATGGCCTGGTTTCCTTTTTTATAACGGTGTTGACGATCATTGCCTTGCTGCAGGCGTGGGGGCTGGATGCGATAGCGTGGTTTACGCATGGCACTATGGGCAAAAGCCTTACGTCCGCCGCATTGACGATATGGGTGGCCACGGCCATAGCGATTTCCATCTGGGAGGCTGCCAGTTTCAGCATTGAGCGCCGGATTGCGCAGTGGACCGATCACGGTGACCTGATGCGAGCGGCGCGTCTGCGCACGTTGCTGCCGATGATGCGCACCATGCTGTTGATTGCCGTGGTGCTGGTAGTGGGGCTGACCGCCTTGAACGAGATCGGCATCAATACGACGCCGCTGCTTGCAAGCGCCAGCATCGTTGGCGTGGCCCTGGGATTCGGCTCGCAGAAACTGGTCCAGGATTTCATTACCGGCATTTTCCTGTTGATGGAAAACGCCATGCAGGTAGGTGACTGGGTGACCGTGGCAGGTGTGTCAGGAACGGTTGAGTACCTTTCTGTACGCACGGTGCGATTGCGCGGTGGCGATGGCTCGCTGTACACCATCCCCTTCAGTTCTGTCACGACCGTCAACAACACCAACCGCGGTCTTGGCAATGCATCCATGGAAGTTCATATCGCCGACGGGGCCGATGTCGGTCGTGCGATGGACGAGCTGAAAAAGATCAATGACGAGCTGCGCGGCGATCCCGCGTTCCAACCGTTGATTCTCAAGGATATGGAGATATGGGGCGTGGATGCGATGGATGGTTCCAAAGTCGTTATCGTGGGACGCATACAGTGCATCGATGCCGGTCGCTGGGGTGTGCAGCGCGAACTGAATCGCCGCATTGTGCTCCGCTTCCGCGAAGCCGGCATCGAACTCGCCAATCCGCAAGCGGCTTACCTGTTCCCGCGCGGCGATCTTGCCGTCGCGCCCAAGACATCCGCGCAGTGAAGCGCTGGCGCAAGGCACGGTGATGAGGAAGTGACGACGGTGACATCGCCTTCATTGCTCCAACGCTAGCTTCCCTTTGGTAGATAGGAGAGTCCCATGAGCATGTTGCAGGTAGAGACGGATAGCCTGGGTCGGCCGATCGAGCTGTTTTACGAAGACATCGGTTATGGGCCGGCGGTCGTACTGCTGCATGGCTGGCCGTTCGACCACACGATGTGGGAAGAGCAGGTATTTGCCTTGGCCAGCGGAGGATGCCGCGTCATTTGCTATGACCGCCGCGGCTTCGGTAAATCATCCAAGCCTGTGGACGGCTACAATTTCAATCGATTCGCCGACGACTTGAAAAGCCTGTTGGATGCACTCGATTTGCATGACGTCACCCTGGTCGGCTATTCATTCGGCGCCGGCGAGGTCGTGCGTTATATGAGCCGCCATCTGGGTCAGCGCGCGACCCGCATCGCGCTGGTGAGCAGCGTGACACCCTCCATGGCCAGGAGCAAAGACAACCCGGACGGCGCGGACGAGGCAAGGTTTGAGGACATTTGCACACGCATACGTGCGGATCGCTTCGCTTATATCGATCAGTTCGTGGAGCAATTACTCGACGGGAAGAGCGCGAATTCCGAAATGCTGGACTGGATCAAGTCCCTGGCCATACCGGCTTCACGCATCGCCATGCTGGCATGCGTGCGCGCTTTCGCAGAGACGGATTTCGTGAGTGACATGGCAGCGGCGATCAATTTGCCTTCGCTGGTGATTCACGGCACCGAAGATCGCATTGCGCCGTTTACAGCGAATGGCCGGCGGACGGCAGATCTTCTTCCCGGATGCATTTTCAGGTCGTATGAGGGAGCATCGCATGGATTGTTTGCGACGCATGCTTCGATGTTGAGTGAGGATTTGCTGGGGCTGGTGCATACGCCGCCCTCGCAGACGTTACCGCCCCAGGTGTTTTGATTTGTCGCTACGTGGTTGTGTGTGCGGCAGAGCCGCAGACTGATGGATTGCCTGCGGCCTTCGTTCCGTCCCATGCAGCCGCTGTGCAAACGCCTGCGACTGCAAACGCTGCAGGCAAGGTTGCCTCCAACGACTACCTGCAGCGCAGCGCAAAAACCATCTCTCTCTCCGGTGTGGAGAGGGAGTAGTAGCGGAAACATCCAGCATCACAATTCGCCACGCGCAGCCAATACGCCGATCCGGTCTGCCGTTCTGCATGCTATCGCCTGAATCGTCAGCGATGGATTGACGCCGCCCACAGTGGGAAACACCGATCCGTCGCATATCCACAGATTGGGAATATCCCAACTGCGGCAGTCTGCATTGACGACGCTGGTGCGTGGGTCGTCACCCATGCGCGCAGTGCCATGGAGGTGGCAGGTGTCGTCGGTTTCGCGCCAGATATCCTTGGCGCCGGCGGCGGCCAGGGCCTGGCTCATGAAGTGGAGGGAGTGTTCGATCAGGCGGCGGTCGTTGTCGCAGTAGGAATGCGTGACGCGCGCGATGGGCAGGCCGTATGAGTCTTTTTCATCCGCGAGCGTGACGCGATTGCGTTCCTGCGGCAGCGTTTCGCCGACGATTTTCAGGCCGGCCTGGTGGTTGTAGTGCTGCATTTCCTGTAGCAATGCCTCGCCCCACAAGCCGCGGCGGGCTTCGGCCGCGGACCATACAATCGGCAGAGGGCCTTGGCTCATGTAGCAATAACCGCCAAAGAAATCCTTGCCTTTATCGGTGTAATTCCAGTGTTCGGTGATGGCGAGAGAAGGTGGCCCTTTGTAGGCGCGGATTTCTTCGTCCATCCGTCCCCACACGGCCTGGTTGGATTGCACCATGAAGTTTTTGCCGACCAGGCCGGAACTGTTTGCCAGTCCATCAGGAAAACGGCCGTTTGCCGAGAGCAAGAGCAGGCGTGGTGTTTCGATGGCATAGCCGGCGACGATGACGTGTTTGGCGCGCTGGAATTGCCAGCATCCTTCGCGGAAATATTCCACACCGGTGCAGAGGCCCGCGTCGTTTACGACGATCCGCCCGACCATTGCCAGATCGCGTATCTCCGCGCCAGCGTTCAAGGCGCGGGGAATCCAGGTGTTCAAGGTGCTTTGCTTGGCATTGGTGGCGCAACCGGAAACGCAGAAGCCACGGTATACACATGGATGCGCCAAGCCGCGTGGAGCAGAGATTGTGGCCAGGGGCGTCGGCGTCCATTTGATGCCCATCGCTTCAGCGCCGCGTGCGAGCACGAGTGCGGCAGCATTCAATTCATGTGCGCGGTAGGGATAGCGTCCACGCGGAGGACCCCATGGATAGTTGATAGGGCCGGAGATTTTCAGGGCGTCTTCGACGATGGCGTAGTAGTGCCACATCTCGCGCCAATCCAGCGGCCAGTCTGCGCCATAGCCAAGCACCGTGCGCGACTTGAACCATTCCGGACGGAAGCGTAGCGAGACCATGGCGAAGTGCACCATGCTGCCGCCCACTGCCTTGCCGCTGTTATTGTTGCCGAGCCTGACCGGATCTTCACCGTCGCACAAGCGTTCATCGGTCCAGAATAATTTTTTCTGGTGCGCTTCGTCAGAGGCGAATTCTTCCAGCGGGCGCCACCATGCACCGGCGTCGAAGGCAACGACGCTGAAGCCTTTTTCAGCGAGGCGGCAGGCGAGGGTGGCGCCCCCTGCGCCCGTTCCGACGATGACAAAATCGACGGCTTCGTCTTGCGGGTATTCGCGCATTGGCACCCAGCCGCCGAGGCGGAATACGTCGGGCGCGCGGCCATGTTTCCCGCGCGGTTCGTGTTGGGGGTCAGCGGACACGGCTGTTTTCCTGCCGCGCTTTGTGTGCTTTGCCGGGCTTGGCTTCCACCGCTTCCCACGGATCGCGGCGATTGTCATACATGCGCACGTAGCCACGGGGATTGGCGGGACCGCCGAAGCCGATCGCGTTCCATGCGTAGGGATGCGAGTAATACGCACCGCAGATGTCGGGCAGGATGCGTTGGCTGAAGAACAGCTGTGGATCCATGCCTTGCCAAGGATCATTGGCAAGTTCGCCGTGCTGCATAGCTTTCAGCAGAGCATGTTGTGCATCATGCGCGATGCTGGCGAAGGGCAATTCGTGACGGCTCTTGCTTTCTGTGTCGAGTGCGGTGAGCCCGATCTGCCATGCTTCCCGCAACGGCGGCAAGCGAGCCAGGCGAAAGCCGTCTCCCGCATTCGCATGCAGGCGCGTATCAATCATCCCCGCCAGCGGCACGCGCGGTCGGTCTGCCGCTTGCGGAATGATGCATGCACATAACGCGTCGAGGGCGCGCCATCGCACGGCGTCGAGAAAGCGCGGGTCGGATGGCGTGGCGAGGCGTTTTTCGATAACTGAGCGCGTGATAGCGTCCCACGATGGAGTGTGGCGTTTACGCAATACGTCGTAACCGGGATAACGCGAGGGAGGTATGTTCATCGTCGTTCCCTTTCTCTCAGTCGCAGTGCGGCAAGGCCGGCCAGCGCCAGTGCGGTGAAGCTTGGCGGTGCCGGTAACGGCGGACCGTTGAACAGGTTCTGGCTCCAATTGCGCCAGCCACCGTGATGACGCGCTACGCCCCGGATATGCAAGGCAGTGCCTACCCAGCCGAGCAGCCATGTCAGCCGCAACACCGCGCGCGCCAACCAGCGGGGCTGTGGCTTGGTAAGTGATGCGTGTATGAGCAACGCGGATGCTGTGGGCGGGATGCTGACGGGCGCATACATCGCTTTGTGCTGGAAGGAGCCGCGGAAATGCAGCAATGCTGCTTCGGCGGTAGTGCCTGCCAAACCGATGCCGCTAAGCAGGCCGAGCGCTCTGCCGGCCGGCATGCCGAGCAAGCGCGGTGCGCGGGTTGGCTGGTTGCGCAGGCGTTCCGCTGCGGCGCCCAGGGCACCCGAAAGTAATAAGGCCATGGGTGCGCCAAGCGGCGCTGCATAGAACAGGTTTTGCCAGCTCCAGCCGCCGGGACGCTTCATGATGTTGTAGAGATGAAAACCTGTTCCTGCGACGCCGCTGAGTGTGGCGCCCCAGTAAATGGCGTGGCGGAGTGTGTGCGTACGCGCGTGACGGTCGACGCCACCGTGCAGTCCGGCGCCCAGTGAAAACGTTGCGACGACAGGTGGCACGTACATGGCCAGGTTGGAGAACGCGCCCCGGTAATGTTCCATCGCGCTATCGGTAAGCACGGAACAGGCGAGCAAGGCGGAACTGCGGTTGAAGGCTCGCGAGGTTTCGATATGCATTTGTGGCGCAGGCTTGCGCCGCCGCGGGCGGGATGTGCGTTGAGCAATGGCCACTGCCGTGGCGACACCGGCCAGCGTGCAAGCGATGCCTGCCCATCGATAGCGTTGGGTTGTCATGACGGTGATTCGGTGCCTGCCTGGATCATCTTTTTCCCGATGGTGAGAAGCTTCATGCCGATCGACCGGCCTCTATTTTTCTTTGTCCTTGTGTCCGGGCAGCACCGCACTCAGCACCTGTCGCGCGGTATCGCGCACCATGTGCCCCTGTTCGGGATCGCCGGTCATCAGGGTGGATGTAAAGGCTTTCGCCTGCGCCAGCGTGATGTGCGGGGGCAACGGTGGAACTTCGGGATCGGCCTTCACTTCGATCACCACCGGGCGATCCGATCTCAATGCCTCGTCCCAGGCGGCGCCGAGGCGTTCGGGTTCGTCCACATAGATGCCGCGCAGACCGATCAATTCCGCGAACCGGTGATACGCCACGGATGGAATCTCCTGCGAGGCTTCGAACTTTGGATCGCCTTCCATCACGCGTTGCTCCCAGGTGACCTGGTTGAGGTCCGCGTTGTTCAACACCATGCAGATCCAGCATGGGTTAGCCCATTCCTTCCAGTATTTGGCGACGGTAATCAGTTCGGCCATGTTGTTCATCTGCATGGCGCCATCACCGACCAGTGCGATCACCGGGCGTTGCGGATAAGCAAACTTGGCGGCAATGGCATAAGGCACCGCCGCGCCCATTGACGCCAGGCCACCGGAAAGCGAACACAGCATGCCGCGTTGTACTTTCAAGTCGCGCGCATACCAGTTGGCGACCGAGCCGGAATCACTGGTTACGATGGCGTTGGCGGGAATGCGGTGCGATAGCTCCCATACGGTACGTTGCGGATTCACGCCGTTTTCGGCTTTGGCCATGGCGCGGGATTCGAGTTTTTCCCACCAGTCCGTCATCCAGTGTTCGATGTCATCGCGCCAGCTGCGATTTTCTTTGTTTTGCAGCAGCGGCAGCAGGGCACGGAGTGTTTCCGCGCTATCACCGACAAGATTGACTTCCATGGGGTAGCGCAGGCTGAGCATGTCGGCTTTGATATCGATCTGCACGCCGCGCGCGTGGCCTTCTTTCGGCAAGAATTCGGAATAGGGGAAACCCGAACCGATCATCAACAAGGTGTCGCATTCGGTCATCAGGTGGTAGCTGGGTTCGGTGCCGAGCAGACCGATCGAACCTGTTACCCATGGAAGGTCATCCGGCAAGGCGCCTTTGCCGAGCAAGGCCTTGGCCGCACCAGCGCCAAGCTTGTCGGCTACGGCGATCACTTCATCGGTGGCGTGCAAGGCGCCTGCGCCGACCAGGATGGCGATTCTTTTACCGGCATTGAGCACCTCCGCTGCGCGCCGGAGATCTTCATCGTAGGGCACCGTTTTAGGCTTGTGGTAGCCGATGCCCGAATGCACGGTGCCGTGCTTGCGTGCAGGTGGTTCATAGGGAAGATCCTGCAGATCATTGGGCAACACCATCACGCTTACGGCATGTTCTCCCAGTGCGGTACGCACAGCGCGATCGGTGAGATGCCGTATCTGTGCCGGTACGCTCGCTTGCTGCACGAAGGAACCGGCCACGTCCTTGAACAGGGCAACCAGATCCACTTCCTGTTGATAGTGGCCGCCGAGCGCGGTGCGTGCTTGCTGGCCGGTGATAGCCAGCACGGGCATGTGATCCAGTCGCGCGTCGTAAAGCCCGGTGATCAGATGCGCGGCGCCAGGTCCTGAGGTGGCGATGCATACGCCGAGTTCGCCCGTGAACTTGGCATGCGCCGACGCCATGAACGCTGCCATTTCTTCGTGCCGCGTCTGGATGAATTGGATTTTTCCCTTGGCGCGATTGAGCGCGCCGAAGACGCCATTGATGCCATCGCCCGGATAACCGTAGATGCGTCGTATGCCCCATTCGTGCAGTCGTTCGACCAGGAAATCGCCTACGGTTGGTTTGCTCATGGGCTCGAACTCCGGCGTGGTGGAGGCTGCTGGCGTGGATTCGACGGGCGCAGGCAGCGCTTGCGAAGGGATACATGGAACGTAGGGAGCGGGCTGTGGATGGGCTGTGCAGTTTTCGTGGCGGAGGCGTCACGTCCGCACAAATTCATCTGTACGTATCTCATGCGCAGCCCGCATGAAAGAGTGCCGATAACCTCAGCAAGGCGTGAAGACGTGGCGCTCAGCGCTGGAGATGCTGGTGTCGGGCGGTGTCTGCCTGCTTTTCGCAGGAAGTGTGCTGGCGGCGGAAATCGTAGTTGCCGTGCTGGCAAGGTGTTTGCCGTGCTGTGGCACGCTTGACTGATTCGGCATTCCGCGTTTCGTTTTGCCGGTCGGACGATGTGCGCGTCCCCGGCTGGCGGTGAGAAGCGCGCTAGGCGATACGCCTGAAGATGGCTGGCATGTCGCAGCAGCCGTTATGGCGTCGTCGTTTGGGCAGGCTGCGGATGGCCCAGGCAAGTCATTGCGAAATGGCGTGCGCCGACGATAGTGGCGACGTCGTTAAATACATGCTCGAGCGGTACCCGGATTTTCGACTTGTTGCGGTTCTTCAAACGGTGGACTTTGCCGGGCTCGCCCTGATGGTTGCGTGCGCGCTGCTTGGTGAAGTCCCTCGCCTTGGGCGCCTTGCCGGCTGTGCAATGTATAGCAGCGCCCTTAAGCGCGTTCCGACAGCAGGTCGTCAATCCAGCGCGGGCTTATGCGCAACAACCGTAGGGAACATACATGCGCGATCATTGATGAAGCGAATATGCGTAAACCCCACCGACTCCAGTTGCGCAAGAGTTTCCGCATGTGTACGGAACGCACTCCATCTTGCATCGATCACCCGTGCGAAGAGCATGTGCTGGAGCGCGAGTATGTCGGATGATATCGCGCTCATCTCCCAGGGGGACTGTGCCGACAAACTTGGTGGAGGGGTGAGAAAGCTCGTGACAAGCCATCCGCCGGGCTTCAAGGCGTCGAAGAATTGGCGATACAGAGCGGTCACGCGTGCCTCGTCCGGTTCATAGATGTTGAGGCCATTGCTCGTCAGCACATCCGCCTGAGCGTAAAGGTGCATATTCCAAGCGTCGACCTGTCGCAATGACAGGTGCCCGGAGAAATCCTGTTTTTTTGCCAGGGCGTGAGCACCCGTCAGTGCCTGCGGATCGAGGTCAAGGCCGATCAGCGACACTCCTGGAACAGCGGAATAATCCAACGACAACAGATCTCCCATCCATCCGCAGGGCACGGAGGCCAGAACCATGCCTGGCTTGAGCATGGCTTGTAGCTCGCGACGAAAAATGGCGAACCGTTCACGCGTGGCCAGTACGGCGGGAAGGCGCTCGAACAGCACATGTTCCAGCGGAGAGGTTTTTTCTTTCTGCAGCGATCCAGGCACGTAGGTAACGATGCGATGCGTCCAATAGGCGTCGAGTCCGCGATGGGCGAGCAGAAATCGCCCCAACTCGAAGGTGGACAATGCATCGGCCAGAGAGAGCTGCTCATCAAGAGAGCCTTCCGGCATATCGCCGCCGGCGCGCAGTCTTGCCTTGACGGCTTTCAACGTTTGCTCGTGGGAAGTGGCGGCCTTGGCGGCGACGCCATGGGAGATCAGCCGATTTGCATCAGTCATGGCAAGTACCTATGGATTTGTTCGCGAAGACGCCGCGGGAGGAGCTTGAAGAAAAATTCAGCGCCTTGTCGCGGCCATGCAAAGCCATTTGTGGGAGAGGGATATCAGTCATTTTTTGACGCGCAGACCGTTGATCACCAAGTACAAGCGCCGAAGGCAGGTCGCTCTGTGGATGTGCCCGCAGCAACTGATAGGCGATGCCGCCAACGCCCGTCATCAGGCCAGGCATGAATGCGTCGGCTGTCATGCCGCACCGGAGACCATGCTGCTCTAGACCCGTTAACCACTGCGCCAGCAACGTTTCTCTGCAGAGGCCGGTCGGCCCCAGGCCACGGGCAATGGCTGCATCCAGTAACTCCCAGGCCGAAGCATCGCCATGGCAGGCGCAATGATCCATCCCCAGGCCGTTGCGCCAAGTTGCCTTGACGGCCCTACTCAATTGAATGTGTGTTGATGTCGGCGGCATGAAAGGCTCGAGATCCAAGTGTGCGAGACCGATGCCAACTGCGCCGTGGCACCATGCCGTGGCGGTTTTGCTGCCAGCGTCGGTGCGAAGGTCCAGCCAATTACGGGCATGCGTGTCGAACAGGCTTTCTTCGAAGGCGAAGGCAGCATCGGCGAGTTTCTGATAACGCTGTTCACCGCTAGCGCGCGCCAGCTTGGTCAAGGCCCAGCCGACGCCGGTCGCTCCGTGCGAGAAGCCGCCAAGTCCATTGGGCCAAGCGTCTTCTGGCCAGTAGGCACGATCGTCTTTCCAGACTGCACTCGCGTGCAGTTGGTCGCCCAATGCTTTGGCTGTCTCCAGAACGAAGGGATCGGCATGACGCTCTGCCAACTCGAGCAAGGGCGGAATGGCGCCAGCCAGACCATAAAGCACATCCGCACTTTCGCTTGCAGCGGCAGCTTCCGGAATCAGTGGCACTAGTGCACGGGCGCGCTCCAGGCCCTCGCCCTGAAGTTCGGCCAACGTATCCAGTGTGAGCCATGTCCAGATCAGACTGCCAAGACCTGCATATCCGCCCGGGGGCAGGGGACGGATCGTGATGCGATCGGCGCGCAGTTGCTCATGCCGTGCTTCGGCCATGATCAGCGTGCGCAGAATGGCATCTTGCAATGCGTCCAGTTCTTCAATCGCATTCGCGCGGCCGGCACGCGCCTCGTGCTGGTAGGCGGCTACCAGCACGCCCACTCCGGATAAGCCGCTGTAAAGGTCCTGCGCAAGCGGACGCACTGACCATCCCGTGGCTGGATCAAAACTTGGCGCGACCCACGTCACCGTGCCATCTTCGCCATGAACAGCATGCCGTAGAAAGTCGCGCATGATGGCGCTGAGCTGTGCACGCCTACGGAAGTCCAGGTCGTCCACTCGCGGTTGCGACGGCCATAGGGATCGATGTTCGGGCATGCCGCCATCGTTGATATAAGCGCCGACCAGCGCGGCATGGATAATGCTCCGCTCCTTCTGCAGATCGGCGTTGCGCCAGTGATCCAGCGTGGCGTCTATGAGATTTGCTGGGGGCAGCCAGTGCGTGGCGCGCGGACCTTCCAACTGACCTTGCGCCACAGTCGTGGAAAAAAAGGGAATGTCGCCTTCCTTGAGATCGGCGATCTCGGCGTTGATGACCGTGATGTCTCCCGGCGCGATGGCGGTGTTGTCGGCCATGCGCGAGAGCAGGTCGCACGCTCGCTCGGTAGCATCGTTTTCGTTATGCAGGGAAGTGGGGTGCCACAGCATGCGCGCCAATTCGGCATAGGTTTCGGTGGGGCGCGTTACCACGCGAATCTGGCATCCTGCAAAGCCATCCAGTTCGCTGCGCAATGCGCCCGAGCTATCCAGCTTACGCAAAGTGAGATTGATGTGATCGAACGCATCCAGCACATGCGGCCAATAGTGGGTCAGCGCTGGCTGTGGGCTGGGGTGATTCTGCGATACCTGCACAGGGATCATGGTCATGCCCAATCGTGCTTCGTCGGTGCCTACCTGCAAAATCACGGGTTGCTGCATCATGGGTTGCTGCTCAGGAAGGGCGCCGATCGATGAAATGTCGATGCCGCGCCAGCCGAGTGCCGCGCCACGGCCCGGCAACATGCCCGTGCCAAGCACGGTACCTGAGACCCAGTCACCCGCCTTGTCCACCGCCAATCCATAACCGGAAGCTGCGGGGGGAAGCTTGGGCGTGAACAAGGTCTCGCAGTCGACGATGACGGGACAGGGACCATGGGCAATCAAGTTCTGCGCATGCATATCCGTGCCGCCTAGCAGGCGTAGTATGCCGAGCCATTGGCCAATGCCCCGGTAGAAGCATTGCAGTTCGTTATCACTCGCCGTATGTCGGTGTTCGACGAACGCCGTCCAACCGTGCTCACCGCGCGCCAGTGCGCAGGGCACCTTGGCCGTTATGATTTCCTGGTGTACTTCGGAAAGTCGATGAAGGAAATTCGCCAATGCGATATCGACGTCTACCGGGCGCGGCTTGTAGACAAGCTTGCCCCCTTCGCACGTGACGATGACCACGGTCCGTCCCTGCTTGTGACTGTCGCCCGCGTCGAAGCCCAGGGCTTGTAATGCGCCCGCACTATCTCCGCAAAGCGGACCTAGGCTTGCACGGTCGGCAACCCAGTGCCGTGCAAATTCAAGGGCAGCGGCGCAACGGTTGCGCACGATGCAGTGAACACGGGGAAGCAGGCTCGGATAATGCTGTTGCAGCGTCTTCCAGAACCCAGGCGTGGAGGAAAGATCGATGAAATGTGCCCAGCGTTGTTCGCTGGTTTTACCAACAAGAATACCATTCGCGCGCGCCGCATGAAGCTCCACCAATAAAATGCGTGCCAAGCGGCCATGCAAGGTGAATAGCAAACTATCGTTTACGGCGTTGAAGATCAGTTCGTGTTCTTTTTCCTCAAGTCCTGCAACTTGACGTAGCGGATGCCTTAGCAGGTTTTCTGCTGGCGACAGCAGTCCTTGCAGCGATCTAGAAAACGGTACGTCATTAGCGATAGTCATGATTTTTTGGTCGACATTAAGTTCATCGCGATGGGATGCCATGAAAAACCGGCATCATGGGTCCAGAAAACTCCCATGCGGATGCCGAGCCTTATGAGGAACGATGCGATATGGCGTCGAGTGCGAAGCGAGTCGATCCATTAAGCTGCCGTCAGCCTGGCTTGACGCAAGACATTCCCGTTCCGAAATATTTCAATGGGCGTCCATGCTTGAGAGCGAACGATAAGTCCACTTTTCAGGTGGAGCCGGGGCGGAGATGCGCCGCCCCGTGATGTGTGTCCGCACCAGTGCGTCGGACGTTATCGGTGCTGTATTTCAGCCACACGCAACCCTGTTATTACTGCAAAGGGTGCAGCTACTCATGGACGTATCAATCATGCGAGTACGTGTCATTTCCTCCTCGGCAAATTTGCCGCTCATGAATAACGGGCCTGCCGGGTTGCTCTCATCAGCCACCGTGCGCAACTGCTTGGCATAAGTCGTTTCCATCACTCGTCTCCTTGTATGGGGTTGTCGGTTTGCAGGATAAAAGTGCCAATCCATCTCTTCATGGACGCGCTTCGTTACCCCTGGACAGATATAAGCCATTCGGAAAGGAAATACAGCACTGTCACTTCGAATTGAGACAAAGCCAAGGGTGAATGACATTCATGCGTATGGTTGTTGCTCACACTGCTCGCCTGTACTGCGCGCGTCGCGCCACTCCGGCCGATGATCGGCGCGCTTGCTTCGTTATCATTTTGGCTGGGTCGTGACTGCATCAGAGGCAGGCACGCTGCTTTGGCTCAAAGCGTGCAACCGAGGAAGGTAAGCATTCGGTCCCCCGCGCTTTCCATTCATGCAGGATCGAAACACGTATCGATGCACTCCGTGCGTGTTTTCGGATACGGCACGGCGCCGGAAATGTCCTGCGATGCGGCGTCGGTGAATGGTGTGCCCCAGTAAATGGCGTGGAAGCAGGCTGTGGATGGGCTGTGCAGTTTGCGTCGCGGAGGCGTCACGTCCGCACAAGCTCATCATGTACGCATTTCATGCACAGCCCGCATGGAAGAATGCCGATAACCTCAGCGGAGCGTGAAGATGTGGCGCTTAGGGCTGGAGATTCTGGTGTTTGGCGGTGTCTGCCTGCTTTTCGCGGGGAGTGTGTCGGCGCCGGAAATCGTGATTGCCTTGCTGGCAGGGTGTTTTGCCGTGCTGTGGCATGCCCGACTGATTAGGCATTCCGCATTTCGCTTTGCCGGCCGGCCAGATGGTGCGCGCGTCCTGGGCTTAGCGGTGAAAGGCGCGCTAGGCGATGTACCTGAAGGTGGCTGGCATGTCACGGCAGCGTTATGGCGTCGTCGTTTTGGCCGGTTGCGGATGGAACCTGCGCCTGTGCTGGTTCGCGATAGGGATGTGCATGTCATTCCGAAACGGCGTGCGCTGGCGATACTGACGACGTCGTTCGGGCCACTGGCGTACGTTACCGAGGCACACCACGAAGCCTTGCGGGTTCATCGCGTGAATCGCACCATTCGGCCGGAGTAAGCGATGTATTGGCTAGCAGTCTTCGCATTGTTTCCACCGTTGCTCGCTGGATTGGTCGCAGCTCGACGCGGTCCGTTGCATACCCGGCCGCTGGCGATACAGTTCATCGGTACGCTGGTGGCGATCATCTTTGTGTTGATGGCATGGGCGATGCAGCAGCCTTCATACATCGATCTTGCGTTGACGCTTACGCTGCTTGGATTGCCGGGGACCCTGGCTTATGCGTTCTTCATGGAGCGCTGGCTATGACTGTGCTGACTGGACTGGCACTGGGCTTGTTGGTGACGTGTTGCTGGGTCTCTGCCGCGGCCCTGTGGCGGCTCCCCCGTGGTATGGATCGTCTGCATGTAGTGAGCTTCATGCCGCTCGCCACGTCTCCTTTGTTGTTGGTGGTGGCGATAGTGCAAACAGGGACGTCTATCGGTACGGTGAAAGTGGCGTTCCTGTGGCTGTTGAATGCACTGGTCGGCATAGGCGTGGCGCATGCGTTGGGGCGACTGATGCGGCCGAAGGAGGGTGGTGAGGCATGAAAGCTGTCGTTGCCGCCTGCCTGATAATGGTGATGCTCAGCGGCACGCTGGTGGCCGTAACGCGCCGGCCGCGCAGACAGGTGCTGATGATCAGCGCCCATGGATTGATGCTGGCCGTGTTGTTTCTGGTGCTGGAAGCTCCTGACGTTGCTTATTCGGAAATTGCCGTAGGCACTGCCTTGGTGCCCGTGATGTTTCTTGCGGTGCTTGCCAATATTCGCAGCAGTGGCCGAAGGAATCTTCCGCGATGATATCCGCAGTGCTGCTTCGTCGCCTGCTTTGCGTGATATCGCTGGTGGTCATGGCGCCGGCGATCATCGTGGTGGCATTGCATATGCCTGGATTCGGCGAAAAGCTTCCTGCCTATGGGGCTGCCATCAATACGCACGTGCCTTCGATGCGGCAGGCGACAAACGTGGTCACGGCGGTGATTTTCGATGTGCGCGGCGTGGATACACTGGGTGAGGAATTTATTTTTGTTGCTGCCACGACCGGGTTGGCGGTGTTGTTGCGGGGTGGTCGCGGCGAGAATGCCTCGGGCAAGCCTGTTCATACGGATGGGCGTCGTTTGCCGGCGCGCAGCGAAGCCATCGCCTTGCTCGTCCGCTGGATGCTCCCGGCGACGGCGGCATTTTCGGTCTATGTGCTGGCGCATGGACAACTGACGCCGGGTGGCGGTTTTCAAGCAGGTGCGCTGTTTGCCTCTGCGGTATTGCTGCTATTTCTCGGGGATGGGTATCGCGCCTGGCGACGGGCGATGCCGCCGATCGCGATGCAGCTTGCCGAAGCGTTTGGTGCTGTCGCATGCGTGGGCGTGAGCTTGCTTCCCATGGCGCTTGGTGCAGGCCTGCTTGAGAACGTATTACCGCAAGGCGAACCGAAATCGCTGACCGGTGGCGGCTTGATCCCTCTCATGAATGTCGCTGTGGGCATAGCGATTGCCGGTGGCTTTGCCAATGCGCTGATCGAGTTCCTGGAAGAAACGCGCGAGCCGGAGGAGGACGATCCACCATGATCCTCGGCATGTTGCCCTGGCTGGCTGCGGCGTGGCTCTTGATCATCGGTATTTACGGCATCGTGACAAGCCGGCATTACGTGCATCTGATCGGTTGTCTTTCCGTGGTGCAGTCGGGCACGTATGTATTACTGCTGGCGATCGGTTTCGTGTGGCATGCCGGGCCGCCGATCTTTTATGACCATCCGCCGGGAACGCCGGCGGTGGATCCGGTCATGCAGGCGCTTGTGCTGACGGACGTGGTGGTTGGCGCTGCGGTGACAGCGTTGTTGCTGGCCTTGGCCTTGCAATTGCACAAGCGGCGTAAAACGCTCGATCCGGAAGAACTGGAGCCAATTCCTTGAATTGGGTGCGCTGGATACCGCTGCCGGTAGTGGTGCCGCTGCTGGCGGCTTCTATGGCTTTGCTGTTGGAAAAGACCGTACCGCGCCGCTGGGTGGATCTATGGGCCATGCTTGTGACGGCGGCAGTAAGTGCGGAGTGCATGTTCTTGGCGCACGCAGCAGTCGGCGCGCCGCTCGTTTACTGGTATGGCGGATGGGCGCCGACGCATGGTCCGGTGCTCGGCATCAGCTTCGTGGTCGACAGCGCGGGGGCGGGCGCAGGCGCGTTCATCGCAGGATTGTTTGCGCTGACCTTCCTGTTCGCCTGGCATTATTTCGAGGAGGTGCGTGCACATTTTCATGCACTGATGCTGATGTTTTGCTCGGCCTTGATCGGTTTCTGCCTGACGCATGATCTTTTCAATATCTTCGTGTGGTTTGAAACGATGAGCGTGATTGCTTTCGCGCTTACGGGATATCACCTGGAAGATGCGGCGCTTGAGGGAGCGCTCAACTTTACCGTGGTCAATACGCTCGGCAGCTTCTTGATGATGGCTGGCGTGGGGCTGGCCTATGCGGCCACGGGCGCCTTGGATATGGCGTTGGTAGGAAAGGTGTTGGCAGAACGCCACAATGATGTGCTCGCCTGTGCCTCGTTCGTACTGATGGCGGCGGCCATGCTGATCAAGGCGGCTAGCGTGCCGTTCCATTTCTGGTTGCCGGATGCACATGCGGTGGCGCCATCGCCGGTCTCGGTGATTTTTTCGGGTGTCATGGTGCCGGCTGGTTTGTTTGGCCTAGGCCGGTTGATGACGATTGTTTTCGCGGGCGTGCCGCCCGTCATGGCGCTTGCACATCTGTTGCTGGTGCCGCTGGGGGCGGTAACGGCCGTGGTGGGCGGCTTCATGGCGTTGCAGCAGACGCATCTCAAGCGCTTGCTCGCCTATTCCACGGTTAGCCACGTCGGCGTGATGCTGGCAGCGCTGAGCCTGATCACGGTACACGGTGCCGCCGGATGGCTGCTTTACATGCTGGGTCACGGGATGGTGAAGGCCGCGTTGTTCATGGGAGCGGGCGTGCTGGCCGCCATGCTGGATAGCGTCGATGAGTTTGAGCTTTATGGACGTGCGCGTTTCCGGGTGGTGTTGGCGAGCTTATTTGTCGTCGCTGCGCTTTGCCTCGCAGGCTTGCCCGTAGGTGTGATGGCGGCGGGGGCTGAAGCGGTGGAGGGTGCCGGAAAAATTTCGGGTGATGGATGGTTGGGAGCCATCATCGTCATTTCGTCGGCAACTACCGGTGGAGCTGTATTGCGCGCAGCGGTACGCATTTTTCTCGGCAAGGGGGAATTGCCGGAAGAGAAGGCAGCGGATGCGGACGAATCCGAACGCGGCGATCGTCCATTGGTGCTGATGCTGGTGCCGTTGGCGGTGCTGGTCGTCGTGGATGTGGTGGCGCCGATTCCGCTGGAACGCATGGTGCGTGTTGCTGCTGCCACCTTTGTGCATATGCCGGCATGGTCTGTCCTCGATGGCGGCCACGCCTAAGCGACGCCAGTCATTCCGGCTGTGGCGATGAGCGGCAAATTATCGGGATGGATGGCGGTCGGTCTGGCTGTCCTCATCGCAGGCACGCAGCTCTTTGCCGTGAAGCTGTTGAAGCAGCGCTTGCTGTGGCCGCTGCATATCACGATCAAGACATTGCGTACCTTGCATGCAGGGCGAGTAGGCGATCAGGTGGCGTGGCTGGCGGCGGGCCTGGCGATGCTGACGGTTGGCATCGTTGCGATACACTTGCGGTAGGCTGCGCAGGCAGGGAAGGCGCACGCCGATAGCCGCAAAAGAAACGAGCCGCCTTGAGGGGCGGCCCGGTCGGGCATCGGTCATCCATGTTGAGGAGGGGCCCCTCCCCGGCGCCTGACTTCCCGGCACGTCCTTTATCGCATATTTGCGGTTCCCGTAGCAGGTGCGCCCATTTTGAGTGGGTATGCTGGTTGCGCGTCGTCAAGAACAACATGCAGGCGAAATGGGGGTGCGGAGGCTCCACGTGACAAGCCGCATGAGATGAACCCTCCGCTTAGCGGCCTGTGCGGCTTGCGACGATGCAGTTCCATAGAGTTTGTGCTTCTTGCCGTGGATCAGGCATGCCGCAGATGGCGGATACCACGGCAATTCCATCCGCACCGGCAGCAATGGCCTGGGCGACGTGCCGGCTTTTCAAGCCTCCGATGGCGACTGCGGGAACAGGACTTGCCGTGACAATGCGAGCGAGTCCATCCCAACCGATCGGTTGTTCGTGATCAGGTTTGGTCGGCGTAGCGAACACGGGACCGATACCGACATAGTCGACGATGGCAGGGTCGATCGCATGCGCGGCCTGTTCTGAATTGACCGACACCCCGAGGATCATGTCAGGTCCTATGCGAGCACGAGCCAGGGAAGATGCTGTATCACGTTGGCCGATGTGCACTGCATCAACATCAGCTTCGATGGCTGCATCGATATCGTCGTTCATAACGACAATGGCCGATGTGTCTTGCAGCGTTTCCTTGATGGCACGTGCAAGGGCGACGCGTTCGGCGGTGGATGCTTGCTTGTGACGTACTTGCACCATGGTGACGCCGCCAGCAACCGCTTCACGCGCTGTTTCCAGCATGGAATGTTGTTGGCAAAGATCGGGATCGAGCACCAGGTAAAGAGAGAGGTCGAAGGGTTTCTTCATACGAGTGTGACCTGGGCCTGCGACTGCAGCGTCTCTGCGTCCAGCGCCGCAAGGGCATCGATAAAGCGCCAGGCGAACGAACCTGGGCCTGCGGAATGTAGTGCGGCCTGCGACCCTGCTACGGCAAAACTGGCCAGTGCACATACGGTGGCGGCCATGGGTGATGCCGGTGCCATGGCGACGTAGGCACCGATCAAACAGGTAAGCGCGCAGCCCATGGCGGTGACTTGGGGCATGAGGGCCGATCCTCCCGCGATATGCATGGCACGTTGCCCATCGGTGACAAAATCGATCGCGCCCGTGACGGCGACTACGGCTTGTGCCCGCTGGGCAAGGGCAACGGCAGAGCTTTCTGCATGCGCGACGCTATCGCCACTGTCCACACCACGCCCAGAACTTGCACTGCCGGCGAGCGCCATGATTTCCGAAGCATTGCCGCGAATTACCGTGGGACGGAGTGCAAGCAGATCTTCGATCGCCTGTCGGCGGAATGCCGTAGCAAAATGCGCTACCGGATCAAGCACCCACGGTTTGCTGCTTTCGTTGGCGGCCTTGGCCGCATGACGCATGCCGTCCAGCCAATGCACTGAAAGCGTACCGATATTGATCGTAACGGCACTCGCGAGCCTGGCAAATTCACCGGCTTCCTCGGGTGCGTGCACCATGGCAGGCGAGGCACCTGCCGCCAGCAAGACGTTGGCGGCAAAGTTCATGGCGACGAAATTGGTGATGCATTGGACGAGAGGCGGTTCGCGGCGTATTTGCTCAAGCAGTTTGCCGTGGCACAGGAGAGTGGCGGTAGTCATGGTGGGTTTCCGGGAGAAGACCCGTGTCAGCCGTCGCCGAACGATGAGCATGCGTATCACCATGCTTGCACCATCCCTACGCCAGCACGAACTGGATCAGGTTCAATGGGTCACTGCGCGGCACGGTATATCGCCTGTGCGCCAGCAGAATCTCAGCCCCTTGCCGGGGCACCCCAGGTGAACACAGAGGTTGGCCGAGCTGCGAGGTGTTGTCAAATCGATACTGTCGGTTCTTGCCTTACTATGATGCGACTATGACTCCTGTAGCGACGCGAAAAGCCCGTGTGCTGCCCCGATCTTTCTATGATCGCGATTCCCTGCAGGTAGCACCGGAGTTATTGAACAAGGTGATGGTGTGTGGCGATGGTCGTGCCGGGCGCATCGTTGAAGTCGAGGCTTACCATGGTGGGGATGATCCCGCCGCTCACTCTTATCGGGGCAAGACGGCGCGTAATGCCGTGATGTTTGGTCCGCCCGGGCATATGTATGTGTATTTCACTTATGGCATGCATTGGTGCAGCAATGCCGTTTGCGGACCAGAAGGAGCGGGTACTGCGATCTTGATCCGCGCCTTGCAGCCGCTGGCGGGCTTGGACCTCATGAAGGCAGCACGACCGCTGGCCAAAAGTGACCGCCAGTTATGCAATGGACCCGCCTGCCTCACGCAGGCCATGAGCATCACCAAGCAGCAGGATGGAGTCGATCTCGTGGCGGCACGAACTTATTGGCTGGCAGACGATGGGATTGATCCCCCGGATCATCCGGTTCAAACCACGCGCATAGGTATCACCAAGGCAGCCGATTACCCGTGGCGTTGGTATGTCACTGATAACGCATACGTGTCGCGGAAATGACGTATGGTTCAAGAGACTCAAAAACCAATGCCTTGTATGCTTGGCTCCAATCGATGGATGGATTTTTTGAACGTGATGCTTTCATAAGGAGAAGGGATATGCTGCGTTCGTATTTGAAAGCGATATGGGTACTGGCCGCTGTAGTGATTGCGCCGCGTGTTGTGGCTTTTCCTGTGCTATCGCAAACGGCTCCCTCTTGTCAGGCTGATCAGGTTCGCCTTCGCGTGGATGATGGCCATGGGTATTTCGATGGTATGTCTCAGTCGGGGATGTTTCTGATCTTGCAGAACAGTAGCTCGAGTGCTTGCACGCTGCCGGCCCGTCCTGAGCTGAGTTTTCAGGATATGTATCATCAAACGTTGCCCGCTGCATTTCGGTCTCCGCCCGGCATGCATCCTGGGCCGGTCATCTTGCCGATCAAACTGTTGCCGCATGAGACGGTATCCAGTGAAGTACGCTGGGTTTCCCAGGATGTCTATGACCCGGGACGTTGCGTCCAGCCTGCCTATGTCGCCGTGGTGGTGGACGGGAAGTCGATATGGACGACTTTCCATGGTCAGCTGTGTGGACCGCAGGACAAGGGGCCGACTTACAAGGCCACATTATTGGTCCCGCATAATGATGTGGCTGGGAAGGGCGTATCTTCCAAGCGTAGTTGAAGCGTAGGGTTTATCGCTGGCTTGGGGGCGACCGTCATCATCGCAATGTCACGGCTGCAGAAGGTGCCGGTCGCCCTGGATGAAATGTCCCAAGGCTGCAAGTGGACCTACGCGGTCGCAGATGATCTTGGTGATCGCCCATAAAGGGACCGCCAGAATGGCGCCGGGAATACCAGGCCAACGACGCAGCCTAGCAGCAATGCCATGGCCAGCAAGGCCGCAAAGAGGCGTGGGATGCGCAGATGTTTCATTAATTTCATGCCAGGCTGAACCAGCAGCTTGAGGAAAAATGGCAGCACGATAGGAAGCACGACTTCTCTTGCCGCGTACATGCAAGCCATGATTCCAAGAAACAGTAGTCCACCCTGAAAAATCGTGGAAAGCTGCCCGGAATGAGGTCTATCTTCCTTTGTCTGGCTGTCTGGAGCCTTCGACATTTTTGTAACTGATCCTGGAAATGCACAAGCAAGGCGATCGGACGTTGCGCATGGACGGATCAATGGTGGGTGAAACCTTTGTGCAGAACTTGTTGTAAGGGGCGGCTTCGTGCGGTAAAGAATCACCCGCCGGTGTAGATCTTATAATTCGTGTGATGACTGAACTTGGCTTGTCAGTCTGACGTAGTCTTATAAAAAGTATGTGCCTATAACGAAGTGTTTGTGTAATTTTCATTATTAGTTTCTGTTATTTGAAATTTTATTTATTGATAAATTGAATTTAAAGTAATTAATGTTTTATTTATGATTAGGTGGCCTCATGTTTGAGACAAATCTCCTAAAATTTTGAGTAAATTCGTGCAAAATAGGGTTTATGAGGAGGCGATTGCACAGTTCCATGAGGCGTGCGAAGACTCGCAACGTTGCGAGAAGTGGACGGTCACTTTGGCTGTGATGCAACGCATTTTGATGCATCGGGTGGCACGATCTCTTGCTGAGGTCACGCCCATTCACGCTGAATGGTGAGGGTAGGTTTGTAAGTTATCGCGACTTCCTATGCTGACGGTAGTTTTGCGCACCTTGCAATGAGTTCCTGTCCTGTTGTCAGGCAGAGCTGGTTCTTCGGAATATTTCCCGGTCTGGGAGCAGCAAGAAGGCAATGATGTGGGCTGCTTTCACATTCGGCTTGAAATCACCAGGGACTTTATGAATATTGCGCTGGTTGGGATTCGTTGACCTCGACCAGTTGGGATGTGAAGATCTCGTGAAAAAGAGGCAAGAGCCCGTCAGATCAGGAGTCCTCATGGGCGTCACACCCTCGGTTGCAATTTGCGCCATCCTTATCGGGATTGAGGCTAGAGGTGTAGAGGGGACGCAATGAGCAACGAACAAAGTGCCATCCCGCATATTGTGCTAGCGGATGACCATCCTATTATTCGCTACGGCATTCGCATGGCATTGGAGTCCAATCGCATCGCCAGGGTGGTTGGCGAAGCGGGGTCGCCCATGGAACTTTTCAGCGTGTTGGCGAACACGCCTTGCGACATTGTCGTGACCGACTTTTCGATGCCTGACGATCATAGTCGTGACGGGCTGTATTTGATCGAAAGGCTGATGCGCCTGCATCCGGACATTCCGATTGTAGTCATTACCGCACTACGCAATGCCGGCGTTTTAGGCACCTTGCTGCGCAGGGGCGTGATGGGGCTGATCGAAAAAGAGGGTAACGTGAGCGAACTCGGGTTTGCCCTGCGTGGGGTGAGCATGGGGCGTAAGTATGTAAGTCCTTCTTTGCGTACCTTGTTGACGAGCCGTGAGGTTGAAATCAAAACCGGACGCGAGTCGAAGCTGACTGAAGCAGAAATTGAAGTGCTGCGCTTGTTCGCCTATGAAGGGCTTACATCACAGCAAATCTCCGACCGCCTTAATCGAAGCCGCAAAACGGTCAGCAGGCATAAGCGCAGTGCTCAGGTCAAGCTAGGATTGCCCACCAACCAGGCGTTACTGGAGTACTGCCGGCGTATCGATCTAGACGATAGTGCGGGCTCCGCGGAGGAATGAAAAAATGCCCTGTAAGGGAGTGGCCTTCGGCTTACGGATAGCGCGTGCCTTATTGTTATGCATAGCACTGTTGCCCTGTACAACGCCAGCGCGTGCGCAATCTCCCGATAAACTTAGGGGGCAAAATTACGATCTGCATGTACCACTCACGGATCAAGAGCGTGCTTATCTCGCCGGGCTGCCTGTCTTGCGACTCGGTTTTGATTCCACTTGGCCGCCTTATGCATTCGTCAATGCTAGCGGTAGGTTGGACGGCATTTCGGCAGACTATCTGAAGTACATCGTGCAGACTCTTCACCTCAGGATCGAGCGTGTACCAAGCAAATCCTGGAGCGACGCCGTACGTCTGGCCAATAGCGGCCAAGTTGACGTGCTGGCGGCCATGTCGCAGAGCAATCAGCTGACAACCCCGTTTTTGGCGACTCAGCCTTACATCGATTATCCCGAAGTCATCGTCACTCGCAAAGATGGGCGAACCGTGAGGGACATTCGTGATCTTGACGGGTTGAATGTGGCGATGGTGAGGGATAGTGGTGTGGGTGTCGCACCGGGATTGAGCAGCTTGGTGGCGTTTCACCGTATCGAGGTGGACTCCGTGGAAGAGGGCTTGCACCTGGTCGCCGGTGGCAAGACCGATGCCTTCATCGGCAACCTTGGGGTAGCAGCGCGCCTGATAGAGCAGCATTATGCTGGCGTTCTGCAAGTCTCGGGTGCCACCGGTTACAGCCAATCACTGACCTTTGGCGTGGCGCCAGCGTATGAGCCCCTGCGTATTTTGATGGATCGCGTCCTCAAGGCGATTCCGGAGGAAGACCGGGAACGCATTCAGAACACATGGCTTTCTGCTTCGCTAGAGTACGGTGTTCCACGTCGGACACTGTGGAGAGTGCTTACTCCCATCAGCATTGTGGTGCTGATTTCCATCATTGTCCTCAGCCTCATTATTGTTTACTTGCGCAAGGAAATACGCCGACGCCATTGGACTGAACAGGAACTGCGGTTCCAGATCCAGTTTCAACAGTCGCTGATGGCAACCGCTCCGATTCCCGTGTTCGTAAAAGACCTTCATGGACGCTACATTTCCGTCAACCCGGCATTCGAAAAAATCGTAGGGCGCAAGGCCGAAACGCTGCTAGGTAAAAAGGCGAGTGACGTTCACCCGAAACACGTTGCAAGCAATGACCAGCTTGAGATTATCACCAGGGAGGTGCTATCCACTGGCAAGCTGGTCCAGGGTGAATTGCAATATCGCTCTAACTCGGGCGATACGCATGATGTCATTTATTGGTTGCAAATGGTTGCCGAAGAAAGGCGTCGCCCCCGGGCGCTTCTGGGTATTCTCGTGGATGTTTCCGAGCTGCGTGCTATGGAGCGCGAACAGCGTGCCTTGAAGCGTCAATTGATGGAGTTGACGCAGGTGCTCCCGGCCATGCTCTTTCAGGTCAGATATAGCACCGGTCGGGGTTTTAGCCCTGTTTTCATCAGCAATTATGCGGAAAAGCTTATCGGCCTGTCACAAGAGGAGCTGATGGCGGCGCCGGAAAGATGGCTTGCCATGGTTTCTTCACAGGCACACCGGCAGTTATGGCGTGCCTTGTTGCGCTCCCGAAGGTCCAATGCTCCTATCGAGCAGGAGCTGATCTTGGATTTGCAAGATGGCCGTAGCGTTTGGGTGCGGCTGGAAGCGGTGTGCCATCAGAATACGCATGGCGGTTGTATCTACTCCGGCTACCTCACGGATGTCACTCAGCTGAAAATGCAAACGGAATCCTTGGCGCGTGCGAAACAGGATGCGGAGCAAGCTGTACGGGTAAAGGATGTATTTCTGGCCACGATGAGCCATGAGATCCGTACGCCCATGAGCGGGGTGATCGGTGTACTGGATTTGATGGACCGGTCGCGCATGCATGCGGAGGACCGACATCTGCTCGATATGGCTCGCGGAGCGGCGCGTACCTTGCTACGTATTTTGAATGACGTTCTGGATTTCTCGAAAAGCCAGTCAGGCCACCTGACGATCGAAAACCGTCCGTTTTCACTAAGAACGGTTGTCGAGGAGGTGATGGGTTTGTTTGCGCCGGAAATGAAGCGGAAGGGCCTGCGCTTTGATGTGTTTGTCAGCTCGTTGATAGCGCCTGGATACGTGGGCGACGGGCAGCGCATCGCGCAAGTGCTATTGAATCTCGTGGGCAATTCGCTCAAGTTCACCGATGAAGGCTGCATCGGTATTGTCGTTGAGGCGTTGCCCGTTGATGCGGTCACACAAACCCAGCGCTTGTCCATGACGGTGCGCGACACCGGTGTCGGCATCGATGAGGCGGAACAGACCCGCCTGTTTGAACCTTTTGTCCAGGTAGGAATGAGGCATCAGGGAGGAACGGGGCTGGGACTGGCTATCTGTAAACGCCTCATCAAGGCCATGAGCGGCGATATTCAGCTGCGTAGTGCGCTCGGGAAAGGAACGAGCATTGATATTGGATTGACCTTGCCTGTAGACATTCATGCAATGCCCGAGGGCACAAACACCGCTGTGGAGCAGGCAGCTGACCATGAGTCCATGGTGATTCCCGTCGTAGAGCCGGCTGTGCCGGTCAAGTTGCCGATTGCTGATAAATCCATCCTTCTGGTTGAAGACCAGGCGATAAATCGCGAACTGCTGATTCGTCAGCTCAAATTGTTGGGAGTTGAGCAATTTGATGTTGCCATCAATGGCTTGGAGGCTTGGCAAGCCTATGAAAAGCAGTCACATAAGCTGGTTATCACCGATTGCGCAATGCCGGTGATGGATGGCGAGACCTTGATTCGCCACATACGTGACAAGGAAGCGGTTACCGGTACGAACGCTTATGTCGTTGCGCTGACAGCCAATGCCATGGAACGCCAGCGCCAAGCCTGCCTGGAGGCAGGGGCGAACGAGGTGTTGGTCAAGCCCGTCGACCTCGATCAGCTTCGGACGTTAGTTACACGCGTGTTTACCAGTCCAGCGTCGGTGACGTCGGCCATACAGCCCCCGGAAGGTATTCCTGCCGAGGAGTGGCCCAAACTGCGAGAGCGAATTCTGGAAGACGTGGCGCATGAACTTGATGTGGCGCGTGAAGCATTGCGTCGTCAAGCACGACCGCAGGCGTGGCACGCTATTCATCGCATTCTAGGCATTGCAAGATGGTTCAAGCTCTCAGATGTGGCCTCTGAGGCCCAGATCATCCAGGCTGCGCTTGACGATGAGCGCATGCATGAAGTCGATCTGAAGCCGCTTGAGCAGGCTATCGTTACATTGACAGCTTGCGTCTAGGAACTATTCGAACAAAGGCCCGAACAGGCGCTTGCTGGTACTTTCCGGCACGCCATGCATGCTGTGGGTCATGAAACGCAGCAAGCACGCTGAAGCCGTGCGCAAAACTGCTGAATGCTCTTTCGATAGCTTCAATCTTTTGTGATTGAATCAGCGTTGTCTGCGAGCGATCTTTTCGACAATGTGTCGTTGTCGAACATGCTGGAAATCTGGCACCGCTGCGTATCATGGTCATCCGGTGTGAGTTGCTGATCCGAATGCCAGTAGATGTGTCAGGTAACCCTGGCTTTCTTACGGGGAGGCGGTGCATCGTTTTAGCCAAGGCGGGTTTAGTCGTTTTCTATGCACGGTTGCACATAGACTTTTATGACTTTTAGGTCTTAACCTCCCGTGGCTTTGAAGGTCTGGAATCGGCAGTAGGGTTCTGGATGAGCTGCAAAAACCGACGCTCAGAGAGTGTCTGGAGCAGGGGAAAGGCATGGCAGAAAGTGGAAAGGGCAACGTCCTGATAGTGGAAGATGATGCCCAATTGCGAGACGAGATCTTGGTGCCAGGACTCAAGACATTTGGTTTCAATGCAGAAGGGGTCGGTAACGCAGGAGAGTTTTACCGTCTTTTTGCTGTCAAACGCTTTCGTTTGGTTGTTTTGGATATTGCACTACCGGACGAGGATGGGTTCAAGATCATTGGACACCTCCGTGCTCAATCGGATATCGGCATCACGGTGCTCTCCAGTCTGAACTCGACCGCTGACCGCGTGCGCGGCTTGATCGAAGGCGCAGACGTTTATCTCGTCAAGCCGGTTGATATAGAAGTACTGGCTGCCTCATTGCACAGCCTAAGCAGGCGAGTAGGAACCGCAACGTCAGTAAAGCTGGCGTCTACGGGATGGCGTTTGGAGGCAGGGGGCTGGCAGCTGCTTGCGCCTGGAGGTGCCGTAATCCCATTGTCGAGGACCGAGCGGCTATTGATGAATCGCCTGGCTGCTTCCGCGCCTGAGCCGACTTCGCGCGCCGCTCTCATTGACGAAATTGCTGCGGTCGTGCCCGGATTCGACCCCGCACGTTTGGAGATGCTGATCCATCGTTTGAGAAATAAGGTCACAAGGAAAGCCGGTAGAGAACTTCCCCTGATCGCCGTAAGAGGGGTTGGCTATACGTTGACCCTCAATTGAACGCGTCAAAGCACGCACGGGGTCTACAGCGCGCAAGAAAATGCAAGTATTGGTTAGTTTTGGAGATTGTGAGGCGCGAGTCAACTATTTACAGTGCGCTTGTCGAGAGGGTGCTTAGGCCACGAAGGCCACGCGACGTAAACAATCGCATCTTTTGCTCTGCGAAAATGGGCACACTGTCTCGCTTATGGCAAGAAACTTGTTATTGAAGGCCTAGGGAACAGGGGGGATGTCGCTGCATATCTCCGATTCGAGGACGAATCGGGAATCTGTGCGAGATCTGGGGCGAATCCAATCAGGGTCGCCTGTCGATAAATCACACGTCATGAACTGGCATGGGAGCCAGTGCTTGCTTGCGGCCTTATTGGGCTGAAGTAGGCGCTTGATCCCGGCTGGAACAGGGTGTTGCGCTTTGCATTCGCGGATGCGCGAGGCGGCCAGCACACAGGCATACGTGTGTTGAGACCGATCATCCCTAAAACTTACGATCAGGTATTGCACCATGAGTTCGATGCGCCATTCGTGCGGGAGCCCCCCTACCTGCCGACATCTCGTCACTTCGGATCAAGGTTTTTCCATCCTCCGCGACACCGCTTCGCGCACACATACGATCGGTCGACGTTTTGCGGTGCTGTCGTTGCTGGCAGCGGCCCTTGGCATGACAGGTCTGGCGCATGCCAGCGGTGGTCCGGTCGGTGGCCAGGTCGTGGCGGGTTCCGGGCAGATCCAGCAGATTGGCAACACCACAACGATCCTGCAAAACAGCAAGACGCTGTCGTTGAACTGGCAAAGTTTCAACGTTGCGCCGGATCAGACAGTGAACTTTCTGCAGCCTGGCAGTGATGCGATTGCCGTCAACCGGATCTTCAGCGCCACTCCCAGCGAGATTTATGGGCATCTCAATGCCAATGGCCAAGTGTGGCTGATCAATCCGAGCGGCATTTTGTTCGGCCCGGATGCCCAAGTGAACGTCGGCGGTCTCGTCGCTTCTACGCTGGATTTCGACGACAGCACACTTGATTCGAACAGTCGGCGCTTCAGTGGCGCAGGTAAAGGCAGCGTCGTCAACCGCGGCACGATCAACGCTGCCAATGGTGGCTACGTGGCTTTGCTTGGCAACCAGGTTTCCAATCAGGGAACGATTACCGCGCAGCTTGGAACGGTAGCGCTGGGTGGCGGAAGCGCGGTCACACTCACGTTCACCGGCAGCCAGCTTGTACATTTGCAAGTCGATCAGAGCACGCTGAACAACCTGGCGGAAAATCGCCAGTTGATCGTCGCCGATGGTGGCCGCGTCATCATGACCGCCGGTGCGAAAGACGCGCTGCTCGCCAGTGTGGTGAACAATACCGGTCGCATCCAGGCACAGACCGTGCAGAACCACAACGGCACCATCACGTTGCTGGGAGGCATGGAAGCCGGGCAGGTAAATGTCGGCGGCACCCTCGATGCGAGTGCGCCCAATGGTGGTAACGGCGGCTCCATCGAAACCTCCGCAGCCAACTTCAATTTGGCAGGCGATGCACACATTACCGCCGCCGCACCACGCGGACAGGCGGGTACTTGGCTGGTGGATCCCACCGACCTCACGATCGACAGTAGCGCCGCCACCACCATCTCCGACACGCTCAATGGCGGCACCAACGTTACCGAACAAACCACGTCGACGGGGGCAACTGGCGTAGGTACGCAGAGTTCTGGCGAAGGCGACATCAATGTCGACGCCGCAGTGAGCTGGAACAGCAGCGCCACCCTGACCTTGCAGGCGTACCACGGGATCAATGTCAATCAGCCAGTCAACGGCGGTAGCGCAGGCAAAGTGGTCATGGATGCCAGCGGCGCCAACCTGACGATTGCCAGCGGTGCTTCGATCACCGGTGGCGGCGGCATCACACTCGCGACGGCCGCCAATTTCGTCAACAACGCCGGCAGCGCAGCGGTGAATGCGGGCAGCGCCAACTGGCTGATCTATTCCAGTAATCCCACCCTGGATACTACGGGTGGCCTCACGCCTGATTTCATCCAGTACGACGCCCCGTACCAGACAGCGGCGGCAACATCAGGTAACGGATTTCTGTATAGCGTGGCACCCACGCTGACGATTTCCGGCCTTACCGGCACCGTATCGAAAACCTATGACGGCACTAACAGTGCGTCACTCGCTGCTTCCAACTTCATCACCAGTGGCTTGATCGATGGCGATGCTATTGCCTCGGCTACCGGTACCTATGGATCGGCGAATGCGGGCTCGAATTTGGCCGTGACCACACCGGGGGCAATCTCTGGTTTCAACCTGATCAATTCGGCTGGCATTCCCGTATACGGCTATGCCTTGTCGGGCTCGGCGACAGCGTATATCGGCACGATTCTGCAGAAGCAGCTGGCAGCGACGATCATTGGCGATCCCACCAAGGTTTACGACGGTACGACGACCGCCACGCTGAATTCATCGAATTACCAGCTCGATGGTTTCGTAACGGGGCAGGGGGCTACGGTGAATCAGCCCAGCTCTGTTGCTTATGCAGGCGTGGATGCCGGTTCGCAAGCGGTCAATGCGACATTCACCCTTACCAATTTCGTTGCCAACTCCGGTACCGATCTTGCCAACTACATCCTGCCCGCTTCTGCCACGGGCATGGGCACCATCACACCTGCACCTGTGCTGCTCAGTGGCTTGCTGGCGAACGGCAAAGTCTACGACGGTACGACGGCGGCGACGCTAAACCTCAGCAACGCCAGTATTTATGGCGTGATTTCGCAGGACTCCAGTGACGTCGCACTGGATTCCTCGAATGGCATCGGCACGTTCGCCAGCGCCAATGCCGGCAGCAATATCGTGGTGAACGTCAGCGGTTTTACGCTTAGCGGCACCAAGGCAAGCGACTACCAGTTGATTGCGCCGACCAATCTCACTGCGGACATCGACCGCAAAGCGCTTACCGTCAGTGGGGTGACCGCAAACGACAAGGTGTACGACGGCACGACAGTCGACAACTTGAACCTGGGTAGTGCCACGCTCAATGGCGTGGTAGGTAGCGATGACGTTTCACTGCTTACCGGTTCGGCCACAGGTACATTCAGTCAGTCGGATGTCGGCAGCAACCTGGCCGTCACGGCAAGCGGCCTGGCGCTGACGGGCACGGCAGCCGGCAATTACACGGTAACGGAGCCAACCGGGCTCACGGGCAATATCACACCGCGGCCGTTGACCATTTCGTTCAACGGCAGCCCGACCAAAATCTATGACGGCACCGATGCCGCTACGCTGACCCAAGGCGATTTCACTCTTACCGGATTTGCGGGCAGTGAGGGAGCCGTGGTCTCACAGAGCCCGGCAACTTATGCATCCGCCAACGCAGGTGACGGTATCGGCGTAACCGCAACGCTACAGCCTTCGGATTTCACGCCCAACGCCGGCACCAAGCTTTCCAACTACAGTTTCAATAGCACGGTGACAGGCACGGGCACGATTGATCCGGCTCAGCTTACGGCGGCGATCGTCAACAATCCCAGCAAGGTCTACGACGGCACTACCACGGCCACGCTTGCCGACAACAATTTCGTACTGTACGGGCTGATCGGTGGCGACAGCATTTCGCTGGCCAATACGTCGATCTCGGGCAACTACGCTTCGGCCAACGCTGGCATAGAGGGCGTGAGCGCCGCATTGAGCAGCGGCGATTTCACTGTCGGCAACGGAACACTGTTGTCGAATTATGTATTGCCCACGCTGGCGACCGGCTTCGGTACCATCACCCCCGCGCCGCTAGCGGGCAGTCTTGTCGCCAGCTTGAACAAGACCATCACCAAGGTCTATGACGGCACTGATACCTATCTGCTCAATGTTTCGACGGACGGCGGTCAGACCTATACGCAAGACTTTGTATTGACCGGTTTCCAGAATGGGGACGCCGCGCACGTCAACGCGAACATCACCGGTTACTTCGCCAGCAAGAACGTTGCCAACAATCAGCCGTTCGAAGTCACGCTGAATAGCTCGGACTTCACCTTCACCAGCGGTAGCGCGAGCAATTACACCTTTCCCACCTACATCTTCACGACCGGAAGCATTACACCCGCGCCGCTGACAGTCAGCCTGATCGGCAACCTCAACAAGGTCTACGACGGCAGTACGGTCGCTCAGCTGGATTCGTCCAACTTCCAGATCAATGGTTTCGTCAGCGGCGAAGGCGCCACGGTTACGCCGACCGCATCGTTCAACTATGCGACGGCGAATGCGAACAACAATATCGCGATCAGCGGCACGCTGACGGCGAATAACTACACCGCCAACAGCGGCACGCTGTTGTCCAATTACACATTGGCTACCAGCGCTGCTGGTTTCGGGAACATTACGCCGGCACCGCTTTACATCACCGGCGTGTATGCCTCGAACAAGATCTACGACACGACGGCGGACGATACGCTCAATGTGGCTGCCGCAGGGCTGTCCGGCCTGGTCGCGTCAGATGTCGGCAAGGTCACGCTGACGACTTCTACGTCCGGCACGTTTGCACAATCGGACGTCGGCAGTGGCATTGCGGTGACGGCAAACGGCTTCTCCATTTCCGGCAGCGCAGCCACCAATTACACACTGCAGTCGATCATCGGGCTCGCCGCTGATATCACGCCCAAGGCGCTCACCATCAGCGGCGTCACGGCCACTGACAAAATTTACGACGGTTCGACCAGCGATACGCTCGATACGGGCAGTGCGGTACTCAACGGCGTATTGGGCAGCGATAACGTGACTCTTGCTTCATCCGGAGCGGGCGGCACGTTCATCACGGCAAACGTCGGCAGTGACCTGGCCGTCACGGCTGGCGGTTTTACGCTTAGTGGCGCGCAGGCCGGCGACTATACGGTGGTGCAGCCCTCCGGTTTGTCAGCCAGTATCACCCCGCGGCAACTCACGGCGACGATCACCGGCAGTCCGACCAAGGTCTACGACGGTACCAATTCGGCCACGCTCACTGCTTCCGATTACACCTTGACCGGCTTTGTGAGCGGGCAGGGGGCCTCGATTCCACAGTCGGCTACCGCCAATTACGTTACGCCCAATGCGGGCACGGGCCTAGGCGTACAGTCCACGCTGGTGACCTCGGATTTCGTGGCCGACAGCGGTACGCTGCTTTCCAACTACATCCTGCCAGCGTCGGCGTCGGGCAATAACGGTGTCATTACCCCCTACGTGCTCAATCTCACCGGTATGCGCGTGTATGACGCGAACACCGATGCCGCCGCAGCGTTGTTCGGTAACAGTGGTGTGCTCACCGGGCTCAATGGTGACCAGCTCACGCTGAGCGGTACGGGTACGGTATCGAGCAAGAACGTTGGCAGCTATACCGGTACGAACTTCGCGCTCAACACGCTGGCGCTGACCGGCAACGGTTCGGCGTTGGCCAGCAACTACACGCTGCAGGGCGGTACCGATACGCTGACGATCACGCCGGCGACGCTCACTGTTTCCGGCACGGTAGCCGTCGACAAGATCTACGACGGCACCACGGCCGCGTCGTTGAACGGTTCTGTGCTGAATGGCGTGTTTTCCGGCGACAACGTGACGCTGGGCAACGACAGTAGCGGCACCTTTGCGACCAAGAACGTCGGCAACGGCATCGCGGTCGGCACCAGCATGACCATCGGTGGTGGCGATGCGGGTAACTACATCCTGCAACAGCCCAGCGGCATCACGGCCAACATTACGCCGCTGGCGATCACGGTCACGGCGACGGGCACCAACCGCGAATACGACGGTACGGACAATGATGCGGTGACGCTGGCCGGCACACTGGCCGGCGACAATGTCACCATCAACGACACTTCTGCGACATTTGCCGACCCGAATGTCGCCAACGGCAAGACCGTCACGGTAATCGGCATCAGCCTGAGCGGTGCGAGTGCCGGCAACTACACGCTCAACAACACCACGACGACCACGACGGCCAATGTCACGCCTTACGTGCTCAACCTCAGCGGCACGCGTGTGTATGACGCCACCACCGGTGCGGCCGCCACATTGTTCGGCAGCGATGGAATGCTCACTGGCGTGGATGGCGAAACGCTGACGTTGAGCGGTACGGGTACGGTATCGAGCAAGAACGTTGGCAGCTATACCGGCGGTAACTTCGCGCTCAACACGCTGGCGCTGACCGGCAACGGTTCGGCGTTGGCCAGCAACTACACGCTGGAGGGCGGTACCGATACGCTGACGATCACGCCGGCGACGCTCACTGTTTCCGGCACGGTAGCCGCCGACAAGATCTACGACGGCACCGCGGCCGCGTCGTTGAGCGGTTCTGTGCTGAATGGCGTGTTTTCCGGCGACAACGTGACGCTGGGCAACGACAGTAGTGGCACCTTTGCGACCAAGAACGTCGGCAACGGCATCGCGGTCGGCACCAGCATGACCATCGGTGGTGGCGATGCGGGTAACTACATCCTGCAACAGCCCAGCGGCATCACGGCCAACATTACGCCGCTGGCGATCACGGTCACGGCGACGGGCACCAACCGCGAATACGACGGTACGGACAATGATGCGGTGACGCTGGCCGGCACACTGGCCGGCGACAATGTCACCATCAACGACACTTCTGCGACATTTGCCGACCCGAATGTCGCCAACGGCAAGACCGTCACGGTAATCGGCATCAGCCTGAGCGGTGCGAGTGCCGGCAACTACACGCTCAACAACACCACGACGACCACGACGGCCAATGTCACGCCTTACGTGCTCAACCTCAGCGGCACGCGTGTGTATGACGCCACCACCGGTGCGGCCGCCATGTTGTTCGGCAGCGATGGTGTGCTCACTGGCGTGAATGGCGAAACGCTGACGTTGAGCGGTACGGGTACGGTATCGAGCAAGAACGTTGGTAGCTATACCAGTACGAACTTCGCGCTCAACACACTGGCGCTGGCCGGCAACGGTTCGGCGTTGGCGAGCAACTACACGCTGCAGGGCGGTACTGACACGCTGACAATCACTCCCTACGTGCTCAGCCTTGGTGGAACGCGTGTATACGACGCCACCACCGGCGCCATTGCCAGTCTGTTTGGCAATAATGGCGTGCTCACCGGGGTGAACGGAGAGACGGTGAATCTCAGCGGTTCGGGCGTGCTGAACAGCAAGAATGTGGGCACGCAAGGGTTCGCTGGGCTGGGGACATTGTCATTGAGCAACGGCTCGGGCCTGTCCAGTAACTACACCTTGCAAGGTGGTACCGACTCAGTTGTCGTGACGCCCTATGTACTCAATCTAAGCGGGACACGCGCCTACGACGCGACTACGGGTGCTGTTGCGAGTCTGTTTGGAAACGATGGCGTCCTTACCGGCGTCAACGGAGAGACGGTGAATCTTAGCGGTTCGGGCGTGCTCAACAGCAAGAATGTGGGCACGCAAGGGTTTGCTGGGCTGGGTACATTGTCATTGAGCAACGGCTCGGGCCTGTCCAGTAACTACACCTTGCAAGGTGGTACCGATTCGGTTGTCGTGACGCCCTACGTGCTCAATCTAAGCGGGACACGCGTCTACGACGCGACTACCGGTGCTGATGCCAGCTTGTTCGGCAGCAGCGGCGTGCTCACTGGGGTGAATGGCGAAACGCTCACGCTGGGTGGTACGGGTACGGTGTCGAGCAAGAACGTAGGCACCTACACCGGCACGGACTTTACCCTCAACACGCTATCGCTGAGCGGCAACGGCTCGGCGCTGGCCAGCAATTACACGCTGCAAGGTGGCACCGATACGTTAACGATCACGCCGTACACGTTGACGGTGACGGGCACCACCGTTGACACCAGGGCTTACGACGGCAGCACGACAGCTGCGCTCAATGGCGCCACGCTCAATGGCGTATTTGCCGGCGACAACGTGACACTGGGCAGCGATACGGCCGGCACATTCGCGTCGCCCAACGTCGGCAACGGTATTGCCGTTAGCACCAGCATGACCATCAATGGTGGCGATGCCGGCAACTACGTGCTCGTACAGCCGAACAATCTTAGCGGCACGATCACTCCCTACGTGCTCAACCTCACCGGCACACGCAGCTACGACGCTACCGGTACCGCCGATGCCGATCTGTTCGGCAGCCATGGCGTGCTCACTGGGGTGAACGGTGAAACGCTCACCCTGGGTGGTGCGGGTACGGTGTCGAGCAAGAACGTAGGCACCTACACCGGTACGGACTTCACCCTCAACACGTTGGCGCTGACGGGCAACGGTTCGGCCCTAGCCAGCAACTACACGCTGCAGGGTGGCACCGATTCGTTGACGATCAACCCGGCCATACTCACCGTCAGCGGTACGGTAGCCGCGAACAAAACCTACGACGGTACGACCTCGGCCTCGCTAAGCGGCGCCACGCTCAACGGCGTGTTTGCCGGCGACAACGTGACCCTGGGCGGCGACACGACCGGTACGTTCGCGTCACCGAATGCAGGCAATGGCGTTGCGGTAAGCACGGCGATGAGCGTCACCGGTGGCGATGTCGGCAACTACATCTTGCAGCAGCCGACGGGCCTTACGGCCAATATCGCCCCCTATATACTCAATCTAAGCGGGACACGCGTCTACGATGCTACTACCGATGCTGATGCCAGCCTGTTCGGCAGCGGCGGCATGCTCACTGGGGTGAACGGCGAAACACTCACGCTGAGTGGTTCGGGTACGGCATCGAGCAAGAACGTAGGCACTTATACCGGTACGGACTTCGCCCTCAACACGCTATCGTTGACCGGCAACGGCTCGGCGCTGGCCAGCAATTACACGCTGCAAGGTGGCACCGATACGTTAACGATCACGCCGTACACGTTGACGGTGACGGGCACCACCGTTGACACCAGGGCTTACGACGGCAGCACGACAGCTGCGCTCAATGGCGCCACGCTCAATGGCGTATTTGCCGGCGACAACGTGACACTGGGCAGCGATACGGCCGGCACATTCGCGTCGCCCAACGTCGGCAACGGTATTGCCGTTAGCACCAGCATGACCATCAATGGTGGCGATGCCGGCAACTACGTGCTCGTACAGCCGAACAATCTTAGCGGCACGATCACTCCCTACGTGCTCAACCTCACCGGCACACGCAGCTACGACGCTACCGGTACCGCCGATGCCGATCTGTTCGGCAGCCATGGCGTGCTCACTGGGGTGAACGGTGAAACGCTCACCCTGGGTGGTGCGGGTACGGTGTCGAGCAAGAACGTAGGCACCTACACCGGTACGGACTTCACCCTCAACACGTTGGCGCTGACGGGCAACGGTTCGGCCCTAGCCAGCAACTACACGCTGCAGGGTGGCACCGATTCGTTGACGATCAACCCGGCCATACTCACCGTCAGCGGTACGGTAGCCGCGAACAAAACCTACGACGGTACGACCTCGGCCTCGCTAAGCGGCGCCACGCTCAACGGCGTGTTTGCCGGCGACAACGTGACCCTGGGCGGCGACACGACCGGTACGTTCGCGTCACCGAATGCAGGCAATGGCGTTGCGGTAAGCACGGCGATGAGCGTCACCGGTGGCGATGTCGGCAACTACATCTTGCAGCAGCCGACGGGCCTTACGGCCAATATCGCCCCCTATATACTCAATCTAAGCGGGACACGCGTCTACGATGCTACTACCGATGCTGATGCCAGCCTGTTCGGCAGCAGCGGCATGCTCACTGGGGTGAACGGCGAAACCGTGGATCTCAGCGGTTCGGGCGTGCTCGTCAGCAAGCAGGTCGGCACGCAGTCGTTCAGCAATCTGGGTACGCTGACGTTGAGTAGCGGCACAGGGCTGGCCAGTAACTACACACTGGTCGGTGGTGTCGACAACGTAGTAGTCACGCCGCTTGCCATCGCGATCAGCGCCACAGGTCACGATAAGACCTACGATGGCAACACCACGGCTGGCGTCACGTTGAGTAGTGCCGGAGTGTTGGCGGGTGACAACGTGAGCTTCAGCAATGGCGCGGCGAACTTCAGCTCGCCTAATGCAGGTTCTAACGTACCGATTGTGGTAACCGGTATCACGGCTACGGGCGCAGATGCCGGCGACTACGCGTTCAACTCTACGGTGACCACTGGCGCAACGATCAATCCTTATGTGCTCAGCCTCACCGGCACGCGTGTCTACGACGCCAGTACCGATGCCGACGCCAGCCTGTTCGGCAACCATGGCGTGCTCACCGGTGTGAATGGTGAAACCGTGCAGCTCAGTGGCGCAAGCGTGCTCACCAGCAAGAACGTGGGTTCGCAGCGTGCATTCGCGAACGTGGGAACGTTGGGGTTGAGCGACGGTACGGGCCTGGCCAGCAACTACACGCTTATCGGCGGAACGGATTGGGTCACGATCACTCCGGCAACGTTGGCGGTCGTCGGAACCACAACCAGCAACCGCGTCTACGACGGCACAGTGCTTGATGCGCTGAGTGGTTCGACGCTCAGCGGCGTGCTTGGCAACGATGAAGTGGCGCTCGATAACGATACGATGGGCCTGTTCGATAACGCGCATGTCGGCAACAACAAGTCGGTCATGACCGCCATGACGATCAGTGGTGCCGATGCGGGCAACTATATCCTGGTCCAACCCACCGGCCTGGTGGCCGATATAACGCCGCGTCCGATTGTTGTGTCGGCCGTCGGCACCAACCGTATGTACAACGGACAGGCAGGCGACGCGGTGGTACTCAATGCCACCGGCGTGTTGGCGGGCGACCAGTTGAGCTTCGTCTACGGCTCGGCAAACTTCGCCGATCCTTATGTAGGCAACAACAAGACCGTCACTGTCAGCGGCATTACGGCGATGGGCACCGATGCGTCGGATTATTTCATCGAGGATCCCGCCACCACGACGTTGGCCGACATCACGAGTATCGGCTTCGAAGGCAGTGGGGTGCAGGGCAGTTGGATCGCACAATTGCAGGGTGGCCTGCAGCCACAGGCCATCGCGACGCCTTATGGATCATCGGACACGGATGCAGTAGGCGTATTCACCGGTAATCAGAAGCGGCGGCACCGTCCGATTGAACGTAATCGCACACGGTCCGATTTCCGCTCTGGCCTGTCGCTGCAATTTCAGAATGGCGGCGTGCGCCTGCCCACGGATGCTTCTCCATGAACAAAACTAACAAGTTGTCCATCTACCTTGACGATAATGAGAATCGCGCTCTGCATTCGGCAGTCCCCCGGTTTTCTCTGATCTTCGTGGCGCTGTCGCTGGCTCTGTGCGCGTCACCGGCCCATGCGCAAACGCGTGGCACAGTACCTCAGACGAATAGCGGGCAATTGCTGCAGCAGTTGCAGCCGCCGTCCACGCAGCCGCCTTCGTCGAATCTCGATTTGACGGTGCAGAAACAGCAATCCGCTCATTCGTCGGATACAACGAAGTTCTATGTGCGGTCCATCGACATTGCCGGCAATACCTTGCTGCCGACCAAGGACTTGCATGCGCTGGTCGCCTCGTCTGAGGGCCATGAGCTGACGCTCGATGATCTCGATGATTTGGCGGAAAAGGTGTCGGATTACTACCACGGTCACGGCTATCCGCTATCGACGGCCTACGTGCCGGCACAGACATTGCGTAATGGTGTCGTGCATATCGATGTGGTGGAGGCACGTTACGGCAAAGTCACGCTGCAGAATCAGAGTGCGGTCGCCAATCATCCGCTCAATGCCGCCTTGTCGCCCTTGCAGTCCGGGCAGCCTATCAGTGAATACGGCCTGGAACGCAGCTTGCTGCTGCTTTCGGATATTCCCGGAGCCATCGTCAATTCGGTAATGCGCCCTGGCGAGGAAGTCGGCACGTCGGATCTCATCGTCAACGCCACCTCCGCACCACGCTATACCGGCACACTTGGCCTGGACAATTATGGCAATGCCTATACCGACCGCCTGCGCTTGAGCGGAACATTCGACGTCAACGGTTTGTTCCATCAGGGCGACTTGTTGGATTTCAGCGGCGTGTCTTCCGGTTCCGGCATGAGTTACGGCCATGTGGGCTATCGCTATCTGCTGGACGGGCAGGGCACTACGCTGGGGCTGGCCACATCGGGACTTGAGTATCGCCTGGGTAACGGTCTATCGGACCTGCACGCGCATGGCACTGCCACCACGCAAAGTATCAATCTTTCCCAGCCTTTCATCCGCAATACGGCTGGCAATCTCTACGCCCAGCTCGAATTCGATCACAAGCGCCTGTATGACGACATTGACCTTGTGGGACTGGAAACACATCGTCATTCCAACAGCTTGGTGTTGACAGTGGCGGGTGACGAGCGTGACCGGACAGGTATTACGAACTTCAATATCAGTGGAACTTACGGCCGCCTCTATCTGGACAATTTCCAGACCCTGTTTTCCGATTACTTCGGCGCACGCACCGCGGGAAGCTACAGCAAGATCGATTATTCGGTATCGCGCCTGCAGCAATTGAATCCCACGAATGCGTTGTACTTCGGATTCTCCGGGCAACGGGCCAACAAAAACCTGGACACGTCCGAGCAGTTTTACCTTGGCGGTCCCAATACGGTGCGTGGTTACGATGTGGGTGTGGTATCCGGTGCGGAAGGCACCCTGGCGACGATCGAATTCCGTCACGACTTCACTATTTCCGAGTTACCAGGGCCCTGGCAGGCATCAGCCTTTGTCGATAGCGGACGAGTCCAGGCTTATAAGGACACTTTCTTTCCAGGGCCCAATAGCGCGCGTCTGAACAGTGTTGGCATCGGCATGCATTGGTCGGCACCGCATGCATGGGTGATCGGTGCCAATATTGCCAGCCCTATCGGCAATAAGCCGGCGCTGATCGGAGCGCATGCGAGTACGGCAACGCGTTTCTGGTTCCAGGTACAGAAAGGCTTCTATTGACCGTAGGTGAGCCTGTCCCGCGCAATAAAAAGCGGCAGCAGTCAATAGTTGACTGCTGCCGGTGGCGTTCACGACGAACTGCTTGCAACGGTAGGGAGAGAGCACAGGGGGAATGCCGCTGGACCGTTGCTAGTAGGCTCCATGTCCTTATGGACCCATGTGGCGCCACTGGTTCAGTGTCGTATTTCGATAGACGCTTTGACAGTGGGATTTGTCTTATATGTGCCGGAATGGGGTGAGGCGCACTCATCGATGTTCTTGGCCAGGTATTCGCCTATCCCTGGCAATGCGTCGTAGGATTCGAGGCATTGCGTCGCTTCAGACGGTCCATGCAGCATTGCGGTAGGCACGGATGCGGAAAGGATTAGCCTTATCCCGTTCCAGCCCATCCGCAATCTCGTCAAAAATGGCACCGATACTGGCATTCGCCACGGCCATGCGCATCCATCATGCGGGGAGATAAGCGCGCATTTCCGTCGGTGACAGGCTAATCAAATCATTGGCGACTTCGCTCACCACGTGCTTCAGTGTCTGATCGTCCAGACGTTCGTGAAGTACGCCCAGGAACTTCGGCGGCGCCATGAGGATGAGTTCATCGTAACGCCCCTCCATCCGTCCGCGTTGGATGACCTCGCGCAGCACATCGGCAAAATGTTGGGCGTGTTTTTCCCGCAGCGATGTTCTCGGCTCTATGGCATGCCGTGCCGAGCCCTGGCTTTCCTGTGTTCGCGGAAGCCGGCCGTGTAGAGGGTGCTGTCCGGGCGTTCGCCCGTCAGGATGGGTATAGCAGGCGATTTCAGTCAGGTTGGCTCCTTTCTTGGGCAACTCGAAAAGGCGCGCCCTGGCGGCATCCGCGACCAACACCCAAGTGGTTGACATGGCAGCATCCTCCCGATCATCCGCTCGATCGCCATATGGATTTTAGGCAGCGTAGAGTCGGGATGTTCCGTCTATCTTGACGACGATCAACAAATCATTGGGCATTACGCCTCGCTCCCACGCCAGCGGACACGCAGGGGTAGGGCGGATGGCTTCGCTTCGGTTCCCGCGGCGCATCGAGGAATGAGGTCGATATCGAGTGTCTGAATCTTGGTGGGGGATTTAGACCGAAAAAGCGTACGCTTTTGTCGCGGCGGCTTGGTCGGAATCGTGGCATGCCACCGCCCGATTCATGTCAGACATGCTCTCGAAACCAGTCGATCTGTTCACCGACACAATGATCGAAGTGCTTTCCTTCATATATGTCGTAATGGCCCGCATTCTCCTCGACATGGAGCCTCTTGATAGAAGCTGTCACAGATTCAAAGAGTGCGATGCCTTGGTCTGGCGGATTGACGCCGTCGTTGCCTGCAACCACCACGAACACCGGGCATGCAACACGCGAAGCGTGGTTCTTCGGCTTGTAATTGAGCATTTCGCGAACGGTAAGAAACGGTATCTTGATGTCCATCGCGGGATAGCGCCGACGGTTTTCCTCCACAAAGGCCTTTGATTGCTCATCGGTCAGCACTTTCGTGATGGAGACGAACATTTCCTTGCCGGTGTGGTTCTTCTTCTCGTGCATACGTTCAATGGTTACGGTGAATGCTTCTTTTTCGGCATCGGTCATGTTGCGCGTCACCACCTGCTCGCCGTCCGCAAAGCCGAGCTGGCTGACCACCGCCTTGACCGATGGGTCATTCGCTGCTGCTGCCAGGACATGGCCCCCGCCGAGCGACGTGCCCCACAGTCCAACGCGCGTAGCTTCAATGCCAGGCAATGTTTTTACGTAGGTAATGACGGTGAGGATATCCTCGATTTGCATCGACGGGACGAGTCGCCCCTGTTCGCCGCCGCTCGCGCCGAATCCGCGATAGTCGAACGTGACAGCGGCGTAGCCGGCCTGGACGAAGGCCTGCGCAAAGCCAGGCAGCAGCAGTTCCTGGATGCCACAAAAGCCATGGCAAAGAACGATGACGGGAACGGATTCCTGCGTGTCAGGATGGTAGAGCGTCACTGCAATGTCGTTGTCTGTGCGGTACGAAGTGGTTTTCATGTCATGGGGTGTGAAAGGAGAGGGGCGTGGATGGTCTTGGAACCATGCGCTCTATATGCAAATGCTACGCAGGCATGACGTCACGCCTGCAGATACGGCACATGGTTGCTGGCGCTGCATAATCGGCGACGCCTCGCACGATACGCAAGGGTTTGGCCGATGTTTGAGCCATTTGGACATCTTCTGTCATGCGACGCACGATTTTGTACTGCTTGCTTGCTGCATGCATGTCGCCTGCCGTATGCCCGGAACAGGCCGCAGTGGCAGTGGTATTTAATCCGATTCATCTGACACCGTCGCGTGACCTGTTTGCCTCTCACCATAAACCCGTCCATCAGCATTCCTTTTTGAGTAAGGTGGAGCAGTGTTTTCTTCTTGCGGCTACGGTTGGTGCCAAAGCGCCGTCCAGGGCAGGCACGCGCCTTTCGGGTGACGGGATACCCCGGGCGGCCTGGGCCACCGTGGTTGTTTTGAATGACATAGATCAATGCGGTGCCGGCGCAGCGGCCTAGATTGGAAGCTCCATGCGGCAGGCATTTGTGCCGGGGGGCCGCGGCATTGAGGAGGAATCAGCTATGCGTTCATATCGCCGTTTTGCCTACGTCTCGCTGGGTGTGCTGGCCATTGCCATGGGCGGGTGCTCCGATTACGTGAAGAAAGTCGATTACAACGCCGCCATCAACGAGTTGCGCGCTAACGATCAAAAGCAACAGCAAGAGATCGATGCGCTCTCCCAGCAGATGCAACAACGCTTCGCAGCCTATGACGCCAAGATCGCTCAAATGAACGGTCGTATCCAGGTCGATACGGTTTCACATTTTGCTTTCAATGACGCCACGCTTCGCGATGAAGACAAGCCGTTGCTGAATGACTTCGCCAAAGTTATTTCGAGCAACTTCCCGGAGGCATTGGTGACAGTGGAAGGTTTTGCTGATGCGGCAGGTGGCAGGGCTTATAACATTCGCCTGGGGCGGGCGCGTGCGGAGGCGGTACGCGACTATCTCGTCAAATCTGGCGGCCTGTCTCCGGACAAAGTCCGCGCGGTGAGCTACGGCAAGGCTGAAAATCGTCAGGTGCTGAAAGGAAAGTGGGGTGAGGGTGCCGAATCGAATCGGCGCGTGACGTTGGTGGTGGATTTCGCAGGGACGCAAGCTGCGCCAGGAGCGTAGTTGGTAAACGCCACCGCGTTCTGGCAGACGGATCGCTTCCGTGACCGCATCGAGGCGGGGGAGACAGCTTGCGCAAGCCTCGCCGTCGCTGTGCGGTCAACTGCCCCTTTAGTGTTGGCTATTCCTCGTAGCGACGCACCTATCGGCCGCATCGCGGCCGATAGGTTGGAAGATGGACCCGATATCGAGATGCTACGGAAAGCCAGCGGCATCTCGTTACGCCAGAATCTCGTCACCTTTGCCGGGCATATGAACTTCCGTATCGGTCAGCTGTGCGGCGAAATTCTTCATGACTTTCTCATCGCCGTGTACGAGAACGGTGCGTTTGGGTTTCAAAGCACGGTGCCAAGCGAGAAGTTCTTCACGATCAGCATGTGCGGAGAATCCGTTGATGGTATAGAGCCGTGCGCGCACGGGAATGTCATCGCCGAATAAATTCACCCGTTTTGCCCCGTCGATCAGGGTGCGAGCCAGCGTGCCGGGGGCGGCATAGCCAACGAAGACGATGCTTGAATCTTTGCGCCAAAGATTGTGGCGAAGATGATGGCGCACGCGCCCGCCTGTGCACATGCCGGACCCCGCCATGATTACGGCTCCGCCAACGAGCTGATTGAGCGCCATGGAGTCGGCTGTCTGATGCGTGAAACGCAACCCAGGTAGTGCGAAAGGGTCTTTGCCGTCGTCAAACAATGCGAGATCTTTAGGAGAGCAACTCTCAGGATGGCGGCGAAAAATCTCGGTGGCCGAGATAGCCATTGGCGAATCGAGAAAGACCGGAAGAGCGTGCGGCAAGCGGCCTTTTTCGATACCTTCGCGCAAGTAATAAAGAATGTCCTGTGCCCGCTCCATTGCGAACGTGGGAATGATGATGTTGCCACCGCGCGCAAGCGTGTCAGTGATGGCCGTGTACAGTTCTTCAATCGAAGGATTCAACGGCTTGTGTGAGCGGTCACCGTAGGTGGTTTCCATAACGACAATATCGGCGGGTGGCGGCGGTTGCGGATCGCGCAGGATGGCGCGTCCGCCATTGCCGAGATCCCCCGAGAAAATCACGGAGCGGCGTTCACCCTGACTGTCCTCAATGCGAATGCTAGCTGAGCCGAGGATATGGCCGGCATCGTAAAAAGTGGCGTCAAGTGTTGGTGTCAATGCAATGGGCTTGTTGTAAACCGCCGTGCGGCCGAACCGATCCAATGCATTGAGTGCATCGAGCGTGTTATAGATCGGTGTCTTGGTCGTCACCCCGCGGCGGGTGGCATGGCGTGCATGGTGTTCGGCTTCTTCTTCCTGCAAGTGTGCGGCGTCGAGCATGACCAGCCTGGCCAGTTCGCGAGTGGCTGCCGTGGTAATGATTTCACCCGAAAACCCACGCTTGGTCAGCAGGGGTATACGGCCGCAATGGTCCAAATGAGCGTGTGTGAGTAAAAGAACGTCAATCGACTTGGGATCGAAGCCAAAATCTTCGGCATTATCTTCGTCGAGTTCATGGCCACCCTGGTACATGCCGCAGTCGATTAGAATTCGCTTGTCCTGCACTTCCACAAGGTGACAAGAACCCGTTACCTCGCGATCCGCGCCATGGAAGGATAGTTTCATGGGTAGCTCAGCTCCTATTTTTTTCCGATAACTAAAGGACTGCCATTGAGTTCGTGCCATGCAAGGATTCCGCTCCAGGCCTGCTCCGCCGATTCGGCGTACCAGAACAGTTCGCGGTCCTCTTCATCGATGCTTCCGGCTTCCATAAGAAAGTCCGCGTTGAACACGCGCCGCCAATAAGCCTCACCGATAAGTACGATCGGCATCGGCGCGGTCTTGCGTGTCTGGATCAGGGTAAGTGCGCAAAACAGCTCATCCAGTGTGCCGAAACCACCGGGCAGCGCGACGAGGCCTACGGCGCGCTTCATGAAATGGAGTTTGCGCATTGCGAAGTAATGGAACTGCGTGCACAGGCCCGGTGTGAGATAGGGATTGGGAAACTGCTCGCGCGGCAAGGTGATATTCAGCCCGATGGTCTTGGCACCCGCATCGAAGGCGCCCCGATTGGCTGCCTCCATGCCACCCGGTCCTCCGCCAGTGAGGATGGCGAGTCCCGCGTCTCCGGCGCTGCCGACGAGATGACCAAGTTGCCGCCCGATATCGTAGTAACGTGACAGTTCCATCCGACGTTCGGCCATGTGCAACGCGTGGATGCAATCGGCGTCACCAGGATGGATTGCCGCCGCCTGTTGCGCAGCCAGGAGTTCATGCTTGGCGGTAGCTGGTTCGCGCAGGCGCGTGCTGCCGAAAACGACAATCGTGCGTTCGATGCCATGTGCTACGAGCAGTTGTTCCGCTTTAAGGTAATCAAGTTGTAGACGTGCCCCGCGCATACCGTCTTCATGCAAAAAGTCGATGTCACGGTCCGCTTCGGCATAGGCCGGGTTCTGCATGATGGCCGCAAGCCTTTCTTCGGCTTGCGCATCCTCTTCGCGTGGCTTGGGATGCTCCCACGGAAGAGGTACATGACGTGCGATTGGATGGGCCGGATGTGGAATTGAGCAATCACGGGGATGCAAGGTTTTTCTCCTTTGCGTTCCACTGCGCTTCGATTTGAAATGCCAGTGACACTAAGCGATTCATCTCTTTTGCGGCGCCGAATCGAATGGTAACGATGGCGTGGCCGGCACGATGAGAATTAAAGAACTTCATGCATCGTATTATCGAAGGCGATCAGCTATTTGATCTATGTCAATGCCGCTGGCCTTGATCCTGATACTTTTCAGGCATTCCACGAAAGTAAAGTGCCGTGACCCATCTCCCCGACACAGTCATTGATGAGCTTGATTCGAAAGTTCATGCACTCCAGGCACGTTGGAGTGCATCGTTATCGACGGAATCACTTTATTTGGCATTTGTCGATTGGCTGTCTCATCTCATGCGATCGCCAGGCAAACGTTTCGATCTGATTCGGTTAGCGCTAAAGCAGATGGAAATATTGCAATCGGATGTAGCCAGCTTTGCGCGGCCGGGCGATGGCATGTTGCAGTCGAAAGATAATGCATCCACGCTGGATCGCCGGTTTGCCGATCCAGCGTGGATGAGCTGGCCATTTAATCTCTTTGCGCGATCGTTTCTTCTGCAGCAGCAGTGGTGGCATGAAGCCACCACAGATATACACGGCGTTTCTGCCCACCATGAAAATGTCATGGACTTTGTCGCGCGACAGTGGCTGGACATGTTTTCGCCGGGAAATTTCTTTTGGACAAACCCCGTGGTGCTGCGGCGTACACGGCAACAGGGAGGTCAAAACCTCGTTCGAGGTGCATGGAACTGGATGGAAGATGTCGCCCGTTATGTCAGCGGGATTCCTGCGGCGGGTACGGAGCGTTTCGTGGTCGGTCGCGATGTCGCTGCAACACCTGGAAAGGTGGTATTGCGCAATCATCTGATCGAACTGATTCAATATGCGCCGGTCACGCAGACAGTTCGTCCGGAACCTATCCTGATCGTGCCGGCCTGGATCATGAAGTACTACATACTCGATCTTTCGCCGGACAATTCGTTGGTCCGCTATCTGGTTGATAATGGCTATACGGTCTTCTGCATCTCATGGAGAAATCCCGGGCGTGCCGATGCCGGCCTGGGCATGGATGATTATCTGAATCTTGGGGTAAGCGCGGCGCTCGACGCTATCGGCCGGATTTTGCCGGACCAACGGGTGCATGCCACGGGCTACTGTCTTGGTGGCACCTTGTTGTCGATCGCAGCGGCTGCGATGGCGCGTGACGGTGACAAGCGGCTGGCATCGCTTACCTTGCTTGCGGCTCAAACCGACTTTACGGAGCCGGGCGAGTTGGCGCTATTCATCGACGAGAGTCAGGTCGCGCTGCTGGAAGATCAGATGCAGCAAGCGGGCTATCTCACTGCCGCGCAGATGGCGGGCGCGTTCGAGATGCTTCGCTCCTACGATCTACTCTGGTCGCGAATGCTCAATGATTATTTATTGGGTGAGCGTCGGCCGCCTAACGACCTGATGGCTTGGAATGCTGATACGACACGCATGCCGGCAACCATGCATTCCCAATATCTTCGTCACCTTTATCTCAACAATGACCTCAGCGAAGGGCGCTACATGGTCAACGGCAGACCTGTCGAATTGAAGGAGATTGCGGCACCCGTGTTTTGTGTCGGCACCGAATCCGACCACGTTGCTCCATGGCGTTCGGTCTATAAGGTCCATCATTTGTTCACGAACGAAATCACCTTCGTATTGACTAATGGCGGCCATAACGCAGGCATCGTAAACGAGCCAGGACATCCACATCGGCATTACAAAACGCTGGTGCAGCGCGCCGGCGCTCCTGCCTTGGCGCCAGAGGAGTGGTTGGCGAGCGCCAAGACATGGGATGGTTCCTGGTGGATCGCATGGAAGGCATGGCTCGATGCACATTCGGGGGAGCGGGTGCCTCCGCCGCCGATGGGGATGCCCGGTGGTGGCGCGCAAGCTTTTCCCTCGGCGCCGGGTCAGTATGTCCTCGAAAAATAAGACGGCGCGGGCGTGGCCGAACGTCATACCAAATAACCATGGTGTCCTGATGAACGCAGCATTTTTGCCGACAACGCAATCCTGCATTGAGAATCGCACTTACGGCGAAATTGCGGTGGGTGACTCAGCCAGCCTTTCCCACACCCTTCAGCAGCGCGATATCGAATTGTTCGCAGCGATGTCCGGCGATGTGAATCCCGCCCACATGGATCCGGATTATGCACGCAGTGATATGTTTCATCACGTCATCGCGCACGGCATGTGGGGTGGCGCGCTGATATCGACGGTGCTTGGCACGGAGTTGCCGGGACCTGGGACCATTTATCTTTCCCAGGATCTGCACTTTCGTGCGCCGGTATGCCTGGGCGATACCATTACCGCGACAGTAACGGCGAAGGAAAAGGAAGTTACCAAGCACCGCATCGTTTTTGATTGCCGTTGCCGCAATCAACATGGCGTCGATGTCATCCTGGGCACGGCCGAGGTCATTGCACCCTTGGAAAAGGTTCGGAGGCCACGAGTCGAATTGCCGGATGTGCAGGTGTCTGATCATCACCGCTTCCGCGAATTGATAGAGCGCACGGCAGGCCTCGCGCCGGTGCCAACCGCCATCGCGTATCCTTGCGACGAAGTGGTGGTGGCGGCCGCCGTCGAAGCTGCGCATGAAGGCCTGATCGTGCCTATTTTTGTAGGGCCAGCCGTAAAAGTGCAGAGGGCTGCTCAGCAAGCACAGGTTGATATTGCACCGTATCGATTGGTCGACGCACCGCACAGTCGTGCCGCTGCGGAGCTTGCAGTGGCCTTGGTGGCGCGGGGTGAAGCGGGCCTCTTGATGAAGGGGTCGCTGCACACGGATGAGCTGATGCATGCCGTGCTCGCTGATGCGAGCCTGAGCATGGGGCGACGGCTGAGCCATATATATGTGATGGGAGTGCCTCGGTATGAGCGTCTCCTTCTGGTAACCGATGCGGCGATCAATATTGCGCCGACCGTGGTCGATAAACGCGACATCACCCAGAACGCAATAGATCTCGCCCATGTCCTTGGCATTAAAGTGCCGAAGGTGGCGGTGCTCTCTGCGGTGGAAACCGTAACCCCCGCGATCCCTTCGACACTCGATGCTGCAGCGCTATGCAAAATGGCGGAGCGGGGGCAGATTACCGGCGGCCTTGTTGATGGTCCGTTGGCGTTCGACAATGCGATCAATTCTCCAGCAGCACACGAAAAGAATATCGTCTCACTGGTGGCCGGCGCAGCCGATGTTCTGGTGGTACCGGATCTGGAGTCGGGGAACTTGCTGGCCAAGCAGCTGACCTTTCTCGCCGGTGCGGATGCTGCCGGCGTGGTGATGGGGGCGCGTGTACCCATCATCCTTACCAGCCGCGCTGATACGTCACGGACACGCATCGCTTCCTGTGCTGTTGCTGTGCTGGCTGCACAAGCCTCTTCCATGCCGGCTGCGACACCTGACGGAGCCTGATACATGCCAAAAGCCATTCTCACCCTTAACGCAGGCTCGTCGAGCATTAAGTTCGCTCTATACGAGCTAGGCGTCTCCGCACGACACCTTTTGTCGCATGGCCAGATCGAAGGAATTGGAACGGCGCCACGTTTCGTCGTGCGCGCACCGAACCAAGCCAAGATTTTCGAGCATGTGTGGCCCGCGACGGATCACCTGGATCACGAATCACTATTGACGCCATTGCTTACCTGGGTGACGGCTCACCTCGGTCAGGAGGCACTGGTTGGCGTGGGACACCGCGTCGTCCATGGCGGCGATGTGTTCGATCGCCCGGTGCGGGTGGATCAGACGGTTCTCAATCGATTGGAGAGCCTGATCCCGCTCGCCCCATTGCATCAGCCGCACAATCTGGCTGCCATCAAGGCAATGCATAAACTTCAACCCGATGTCGCGCAAGTTGCCTGTTTCGACACAGCCTTTCATCGCAGCATGTCCAGCACGGCGACGCGCCTGGCTATTCCGCGCAACTATGCGGAGGAGGGCGTACGGCGTTATGGGTTTCACGGCATTTCGTACGAATACATCATCGGTCGCTTTCGTGAGCTGGAACCCATCGTGGCCACAGGCAAGGTTATTGCCGCCCATCTGGGCAACGGTGCAAGTCTCTGCGCTATGAGCAACGGGCGCAGCGTGGATACGACGATGGGCTTTACCGCTCTTGATGGCCTGATGATGGGGACCCGCTGTGGCAGCCTGGATCCCGGCGTGGTGCTTTATCTGCAACAGGCGCATGGCCTTACGGCTGCGCAGGTCGAGTACATGCTTTATCACAGCAGCGGACTGCTCGGTGTCTCGGGCATCAGCAATGACATGCGTACCTTGCTCGCGAGCGCAGATCTTCGCGCAAGGCAGGCGATCGATCTCTTCGTATTCCGTATCGTACGAGAGATCGGCGCGCTGGCTGCAAGCCTCGGTGGTCTGGATGCGCTGATCTTTTCCGCCGGCATCGGCGAGCACGCCCCGGCAATTCGTGCAGCGGTGTGCGAGCGGCTCGGCTGGCTTGGCGTGGCGTATGACGAGGATGCTAACGGGCGGAACGATTTCCTGATCAGCACGGCACCCAGTGCCGTTCGTGTCTGCGTTGTCGCCACCGATGAGGAGGCGATGATGGCAGAACATGTCACCCGTTTGCTGTTTTCGTCGGAAAGAGTGGCTGAGCGCGCTGCCCAGCGATGAGGAAATCATGCTTATGAGTGATCTTGCAGGTAAACGCGGACTGATTATCGGCATTGCCAACGCAAGCAGCATTGCCTATGGCTGCGCACGTGCATTCCAGCATGCCGGTGCGCAGCTGGCCATTACGTACTTGAATGCGAGGGCTGAGCCCTATGTGCGGCCCTTGGCAGAACAACTGCAAAGCCCGCTGATTCTGCCTTGCGATGTGCGCGAGCCAGGGCAGCTCGAGGCTGTGTTTGCTGCGATTCGGGAAAAATGGGGAAGCTTGGATTTCGTTCTTCATTCGATTGCCTACGCGCCACGTGATGACCTGCATGCCCGCGTGGTGGATTGTTCGCAGCCGGGTTTCAACCAGGCTATGGACATTTCCTGTCATTCATTCATCCGCGTCGCCCATCTTGCCGAGCCGTTGATGGCGAACGGTGGCTGCCTGCTTACCGTCACTTTTTACGGCGCTGAAAAAGTCGTTGCCGACTACAACATGATGGGGCCGGTCAAGGCGGCGCTGGAAAGCACGGTACGTTATATGGCCGCCGAACTTGGCGACCAACGCATCCGCGTGCATGCCATTTCGCCAGGACCATTGATGACGCGCGCAGCGTCCGGTCTGGATCGATTCGACGAATTGCTCGACCGGGCGCGAACCCGTGCTCCCGAGCACCGATTAGTCCGCATTGAAGACGTGGGTGCCGTAGCGGCATTTCTTGCCAGTGATGAGGCCGCTTCGCTTACTGGCAACGTGGAATATGTGGATGCCGGTTACCACATCATGAGCTGACGCTTCCAGCATGATCAAGCGCGCGTGCATTAAGTACGCGCCACAGATGTAGAGAACATGAGATGGATACATCCGCACTGCACCAACTAGACGCCAAGACCGCCGAGGCCACCGCATCGGACGCGATATTGCAGCAGTTGAATAGCCGCTTGACGGGGTTGACCGGATCCGAGGCGCTACAGCGCCTTAAGCTCTATGGGCCAAACAGCTTGCCGGAGATCAGGCAAAGTCTGGTCATGAAACTGCTGCATTACTTCTGGGGACCGATTCCCTGGATGATCGAAGCCGCCGCGCTGTTGTCCGCGCTGGTAAGACATTGGGCCGATTTCATCATCATCATCTTGCTCTTGCTGTTCAACGCGGGGATTGGTTTCTGGCAAGAGTACAAAGCGTCCAGTGCGCTGGACGCCTTGAAAAAGCAACTGGCATTGAAGTGCCGCGTGCAGCGCGACAACCGTTGGGAAGAGCGTCCTACCGTAGACCTGGTACCCGGCGATGTTGTACGCGTGCGCCTCGGCGATATTCTCCCGGCGGATATCAAACTGCTGGATGGCGACTATCTCAGTGTCGATCAGTCGGCATTGACTGGCGAGTCACTGCCGGTCGACCGTAAGGCGGGAGATGTGGTGTATTCGGGTTCCATCGCCAAACAGGGTGAGATGGTCGGCGTGGTCTATGCCACCGGTGTGCACACTTATCTGGGCAAAACCGCGCAACTGGTGCAGAAGGCCGGCGCTGCGTCGCATTTCCAAAAAGCGGTGCTGAACATCGGCGACTATCTGATCTACATCAGCCTCGGCCTGGTGGCGTTGCTGGTATTGGTTGAGCTGCATCGTGGTCTTCCATGGCTCGACCTCGTGCAGTTCGCGCTGATTCTCACCGTTGCGTCGATACCGGTCGCCATGCCAGCGGTATTGTCGGTGACGATGGCGCTCGGGGCACTGGTCCTCTCGAAGGAGAAGGCGATCGTCTCCCGGCTGGAATCCATCGAGGAAATGGCGGCGGTCGACATTCTGTGCTCCGACAAGACCGGCACGCTGACCCAAAACAGACTCACGTTGGGCGAACCGCTGCTGCTTGCGGTACAGGATGCCGCAACATTGAATCTGCACGCCGCGTTGGCAAGCCAGAGGGACAATGGCGATGCAATTGATGCAGCGATTTTTTTCGCACTGAAGGGTGACGTATTGCCGGTGAACTTGCATCGGGTGCATTTCAAGCCATTTGATCCGGTTGGCAAGCGCAGCGAGGGTAGTTGGACCGGAGCAGATGGACACGGACTGACGACCAGCAAGGGGGCCCCACAAGTGATGCTCGACCTGGCCAAGGTCGATGTCGCGATCCGTACTAAGGCGCAGGCTTGGATCAATGCACAGGCAGCACGCGGCTACCGTACGCTTGGGGTTGCCAGCCGTATCGATGATGGCGCATGGCAGCTCGACGGTGTGCTGGCGCTGTACGATCCGCCGCGCGAGGATTCAATGCAAACGATCGCCGATGCGCAGCGTCATGGCATCACCGTGAAAATGGTGACTGGCGACAATTGCGCCATTGCGCGCGAGATTTCCAGCCAACTTGGCATCGGTCGCAACATCATCGCGGCTGGCGATGTGTTCGACAATCGTTCGCCGCAAGCAGACGGGGAGCTTGCGGAAAAGATCGCGGCGGCTGACGGCTTCGCTGAAGTCTTTCCCGAGCATAAGTACGGTATCGTCAAGGCCATCCAGAGCGCGGGTCATCGTGTGGCCATGACCGGTGACGGAGTGAACGACGCGCCGGCACTCAAGCAAGCGGACGTGGGAATTGCCGTTTCGGGTGCCACCGATGCTGCACGCGCAGCGGCTGCGCTGATTCTCACAGCGCCTGGCCTGTCGACTATCGTCAGGGCGGTGGAGGAAGCGCGGCGTATTTTTGAACGGATGAACGCTTACGCTATCTACCGTATCACCGAGACGATTCGCATCATGGTCTTCGTGGTGCTCGCGATGCTGGCGTACAACTTCTATCCCATTACCGCCGTCATGATCATCCTGCTGGCCTTCTTCAATGATGTGCCAATCATGACCATTGCCTATGATCATACCGTTGCCGATCCTCATCCGGTGCGCTGGGATATGCGGCGCATACTCACCGTATCGACGGTAATGGGGATGACCGGCACAGTTGGCAGTTTCCTCATGCTTTACCTGGCGCTGGACTGGCTGCACCTACCCCTTCCCAAAGTGCAGACTTACATTTTTCTCAAAATGGCGGTTGCCGGTCATCTCACCTTATTCGTATCGCGCAGCAAGGGCGCCTTCTGGAGAAAGCCCTATCCCGCGCCGGTAATGATCTGGTCAGCGGTGATCACCAAGATTGCGGCGACATTGCTGTGCGCCTGGGGCTTCTTCGGATTGATCGCGCCGATCGACTGGTCCGATATCGCGCTCATTTGGGTGTATTCAATCGTCTGGTCAATTGTCACTGACACGGCCAAACGTATGGTATTCAACCATCTTAGCCATCAAACAGAGCGTCACCAGACATTCTTGGGCGCACTGCATCGTCGTCTTTGAGCGGCTTCATCATCCCGGGCGGCGGGTAATCGGCCTGGGACGCACAGTCTGCGGCGGATGTCAGCCTGGGGATGGCACTCATGGAGAGGTATTCTTTGCTGACGTGAGGCAACCGAGGAACTACCCCTATGGACTATCGCAAGAGTTTGGCTGTCAAACCCGGCACGAAGGTGAAGCTTTCAAAAATCGATCCTTCCTATACGGGTGAGCATGCAACGCACAAAAAGGCCGAGCGCGAAATCGACAGGCACGTCCAGCGGATGGGTGAGCTTCAGTATCTTCTTTATGCCGACGGTGGCCAGTCGCTCCTGATCGTGCTGCAGGCGCTCGATGCTGCAGGGAAGGATGGCACGATCCGGCATATCTTCAGCGGCATGAATCCGCAAGGCACCTCGGTCACGGCATTCAAGGAACCTAGCAGACTTGAACTTGCACATGATTTTCTATGGCGTGCTCATCTTCCGGCGCCATCGAAAGGGCAGGTCGCCATTTATAATCGCTCATATTATGAGAACGTGCTAATCGTACGCGTGCATAAGTTGGTTACCCGATCCGTCTGGTCGGGTTATTACGAGTTGATCAATGATTTCGAAAGACTGCTCGAATCGAACGGTACGCGCATTCTCAAGTTTTTCCTTCACATAAGCCCGGAGGAACAACTTGCGCGCTTCAAACGGCGACTCGATGACAATGCGAGACATTGGAAGATCAGCGAAAGCGATTACGCTGAACGCGAGTTGTGGCAGAACTATATCGCCGCGTACGAAGACGTTCTTGCACTGACTAGCACGAAGAGCGCTCCTTGGTATGTCGTGCCCGCGAATCACAAATGGTTTCGTAACCTGGCGGTCTCACAAATCATTGCTGATACCATGGCCGAGATGGGGCTGAAATTTCCGCCGGCCCATGTCGACCTGGCGGAAATCAGAAAAAAGTACCACTCGGCCGCCCATAAAGGCAGGCGGGAAAAGATCTAAATCTTTATGCACTCAGCACAATAAGCATTTGAAAGCGGTGCAAGGTCCCATGGAAATGAGGATGGGCCAGGGCCTGTGCATTAACAATTCTTTTTATGCTGTTGCTGCACACTTGTCGCTCCACGAATCCTTTGGGGAGACGGTATGAGCCAGCGGTTTGATGCGGTGGTCGTCGGGGCGGGACAGGCGGGGCCGTCGTTGGCCGAGCGGTTGGGGAAATCGGGCCGCAGGGTTGTCGTGATCGAGCGAAAGCTGGTGGGTGGCACTTGCGTCAATACCGGTTGCATTCCTACCAAGGCCATGGTGGCAAGTGCCTACGTCGCGCACCTTGGTCGTCGCGCAGCCAGCTATGGCGTGCTTGCCGGCGATGATCTCAAGGTCGACATGGAGCGTGTCTGGAAGCGGACCCGCGGCATATCTGAAAACTCCCGCAGCAATGTCGAAAAATGGCTGGCGAGCATGCCGAATGTTTCGCTGTTGCGCGGTCACGCCCGATTCGAATCGCCACGCACCCTGCGCGTGGATGACGCGCTGATTGAAGCGGATGAGATATTCCTCAATGTGGGTGGGCGTGCGGTGGTCCCGGATTTCCCCGGCATCGACGCGGTACCTTACTTCACCAATACAGGCATCATGGATCTGCGCGAGCTACCGCGGCATCTGGTCATTATCGGCGGCAGCTACATCGGCTTGGAATTCGGGCAGATGTTTCGCCGCTTTGGATCAGAGGTAACGATTGTCGAGCGTGGCGATCGCTTGTTGCCGCGAGAAGATCCCGAAGTGTCGGCGGCGGTGGTCGATATCCTTCGGCAAGAGGGCATCACCTTCCATTTGTCCGCAGAGTGCATGGCGCTGAGCGGAAAGGCGGGCGACATCAGCGTCGTGGCCCGGTGCGCTGATCCGCGCCTGGAAGTGCGCGGCACGCACCTGTTGTTGGCGGTCGGCCGTCGCCCGAACACGGACGACCTGGGTCTGGACAAGGCAGGTGTTGCCATAGACGAACACGGCTATATCACGGTTGACGACCAATGCCGAACCAACGTCAAAGGCATCTGGGCGATGGGCGACTGCAATGGCAAAGGCGCCTTTACGCATACGTCGTACAACGATTACGAGATCGTGGCTGCGAATGTACTGGACCGTGAGCCGAGACGTATTTCCGATCGAATTCCTTGCTACTCGCTATTTATCGACCCGCCGCTGGCCCGTATCGGGCTTACGGAGCAAGAGGCATTGAAGCATGGTCATGATGTGCAGATCGGCGTGAGGCCGATGGCGCGCGTGGGACGCGCTATCGAGCGCGGCGAAACGCTTGGCTTCATGAAAGTAGTCGTCGATGGGAAAACCGGGCAATTACTGGGTGCCGCGATCCTTGGTGTAAATGGCGACGAAGCCATCCACAGTTTGCTTGACACGATGTATGCCAAGGCTTCTTATCGCACGGTAACGCATGCCGTCCATATCCACCCCACGGTATCCGAATTGCTGCCTACGACACTGCAGAGCCTGACTGCTGCAACATAGGTGAAGATTCAAGCAGGTGCAGAAGAATGTGCCTGTTTCTGAAATCCGCGCGATACAAGGCGGTATTCTTGTTCACGTGGTTGGCGCGAAAAGTGAAGCAGTTGCGGACGTTTTTACACATTCATAGCCGATGGAGACCTACGCCATGTCCGATCATGTGTACAAATCCGTTGAACTTACTGGCTCTTCCAAGACGAGCAGCGATGATGCTGTCCGCTGTGCCATCAGGCGGGCGTCCCAGACCATCCGCGATATCCGCTGGTTTCAAGTAACGGAGACCCGGGGGTACGTGGAGAATGGGGAGGTGTCCCATTGGCAGGTCACAGTGAAGATTGGATTTACGCTTGAGGTCTGAATTGCCGCGTCAATTCCGCTAGGCAACGGATACCGAGCCAATCCAACTGCGCCGTCATCAAGGCGCAGCCAGGGTGCCATGTGCTGGGGTGGATGTTGCGTGGGAGGCAGTGGCTCACAGAGCAATAGTGACGCCGGGTGCGCCTCGCCTCGACGAGGTGTCTAGAGCCGGTGAGCGATTTAAAGTCGATGAAGCAGCCAGGGAAGCGTTACTGCGAGCAGATAGAATTTGGATGCGAAGAATTTGTTATCCAGGCAATGCCGGTGGTCTTCCAGCCACTTCGGTGCGCCGGGAAGTAGCGCGCGAGCCTGCAAGGCAAAGGCGTGCACTTGGTCGAAGCGCTGCCTCGCCAAGCCTTGCACATCGAAGCGGAACGAGCCTTTGGATTTCACGTAAGGCAGTCGCTGAAAGCTTTGTGCGATATACCGGCGCATCAATACCTTGTTGACGCCGCCGGCGCCGATAAGGCGATCGTCGGGGACACTATTGAAGATCCATTCGCAGAGTTCTTGGTCGCAGTAGGGATAGGCCAGGCGCAAGCCGGCGGCCTCCGCCGTGTACATCCCTTTGGCGAAACCCGCTGCCTCCAGCACGACAAGAACGACGCGTAGCACGGCCTCCTCCGATTCCGCGGCTTGCAGGTCATCCTGGAACATTTCCATGCGTTCGCGTGAACACACGGAGACGTTCCGTCCGAAGAGTTCGTCGACTTCTTCGTCGCTGAATCGCGAGCCGGGAAAGTGACGTTCAAAGCGATTCATCTGCATGGTGCTCAATGCAAAGCAAAGCTTGAAGCTGCGGCTGATGAGCGGATGCTTGAGCAATGAAGCAGGTATGCGTTTGCTTCTTGCCAGAAAGCCAAGCAGATGGTCTTTCAAATGCAAGGGCACGCCAAAATACGGATCCACACCCAGGGCATCGATGATGCCATCACCTTGCCGGTGACCGATTTCGGTCATCAGATCCGCGCAAGAAAGCGTGGCAAAGTCGGCTGTCAACAGAGGCATGCGCGGTGTCATCGCGAGATAACGGTCGTAAGCGCGGCCGGGGTCGCACACCAATGCCTCATGGCGCAAGCCGAACCGATGCGCCACGAAGCGGGCCGATTCGATTTCATTTTCTTCCTTGCCACCTAGATAAGTGATGCAGGTTGTATCCGGACGCACATCCGCGATGGCGATGGCCAGCGAGGTGGAATCCTTGCCTCCGCTTTGCAGAAACCAGGGATTCTTTATGTCGGCGGTGCATCGCTGTACGGCGTAGGTAAGCAATTGATGGTAGGCACGCAGCAAGCTGTCGTCATTCGTCGCGTCCGGTGAAGGCCGCGATGTGGCCAGCGCGGACTGATAGGCGAAATGAAATCTTGGCTCGTCTGTGTCTTTTTGCGGAAGGATGAAGCCGGTCGCAAGGTTCTTTACATCGCGATAGATGGTGTGCGGCGGATAAACAAATGCATTACGTAAAAGATCGGCAAGCGATACCTTGTCGATGGCGTCGATACGTGTCCGACGTGACTCCAATGGAGAGAAATCGGCAGCGCCAGCGTAGGGACTGGTGCGAAGATGGATCTTCTCGATGGTTTCGTGGCTCGATTCTGCCCGTTCAAAAAGCGATGTATCCATGCCGCCACCTACAATCGATTCAGAGCATGCGCGAGTCAAAACGGGACGAAATTGCTGGTGGTTATGGATCGCCTGTTTGTCATTGGCATCATGCACAAATCATGGATACAGCGATCACACGGGCCAGCGTCATGGTCAAGTCGAACCCGTTACGCCATAAAGCGTATTCATTCAGGCTATGGGTCATCTCGTCATTTTTGTCTCATAATTTTGACGATGATAGTAGGAGCGTCGCCGTGTATGAGTGGTAAAAACACTTCTTTTGAGCAGTGTTCATGCGTTACGAAAACGCATAAGTTCGCCATGGGACGGAATAAGCACGGAGCGTGCTTTTCACTGCGGCCGGTATTGTTCTCAGGTCGCAGCGAATTACTCGCTTTATGGCTATTTTCTGCGGTGTGTGAGCGTGGCATTTCCACACCCTCATCACGCGTTGAGTGATGGGATAGAAGACAATTACTACACGGGACTTTAACGGATACGGGTCCACTATCCCAACGGTTGGATCATGCTATGCACGGAAGTAGGGGGATGTGTGCATATGCGGCAGTTTCGTATGTCTTTGCGTTACCACAGGGTTCTCATGTCAGTATGACTTCGCGATCTGGTGCTTTATCCCGGCGCAGCAATGCGGCCATGCGTGAGGTTCTGAAGTAACCCGTGTCGTGAGGTGGCTTTCCGGATTATCCATCTGGAAAGCGGGCGATAACGCATAGAACATCCCAGCTCCATCCCCCTTGGTTCGTACGCAACACAAGCCGCTGCCAAATCATTTTGGCGGAGTAGGGCCTGATTGCCTGGAGAAGCTTGGTTGCATGGCTGATAAGCGTCGTTAACAGGGGAGTGTGATGAGCGCAACAGTCAATTCGTGTTATGCCTTCGCGAAGAACAAAGCCTTCATGGTTGGCATTCGTGCGGGTCCCATCCATGGGAGCCTTTGCAACGCTTAGGCGCCTGGGCCGCACCATCGCTATCGATTGCACGACACATTGAGTGTGAATTCTTTCGGGGAGATTTTCTCTCCTGCTGGTAAGTGCTGCCTGAAATGTGTCGTAGGAGTCGCGACTGCTCTAACGAGAAAGTAGCAGCCTTGAGCAGCGCGCCAAAGGCTGAATACGGTGTCGCCAAACCATCGGCTACTTCGCAGCGAGATCGTGGCGAAAAGTGTTCGGCTTGATCACTTTGGAAAACGCGCCTGCTTCATCCGGCAGCCCATTTCTTTTGCGCGGCGATAGTGTCGCGGAGCTGCAAAACGTAGGTGTCATCTCTTACATAGACAGGGGAAAGAATCATGTTTGACGTTACTACTGCGCGCCAAGTTGATTATTCCGATCCCAGTGGCCAGCAGCTTCAGATTACCGTGTTTCAAGATCGTACCGACAAGGGTATTTGGTATCTGGTACCGGTCCCTAGGTTGCGGATCGATCAGGGACAGCCAGCTTTCAGTTTGACCAAGTACACCTCCAATGGTGCCGGCATAGCAGGTGCATGCGTGTTCGAGGTCGAGCTGGTTTCCCCTGAGGAAGCGAAGCGTGCCGCCGAGCGGCAAATCCCCGGCATCACCGGGTGGGGGAAGTTCACATGGACTAGCGGAAACGCCTTCTTTGATTTTGACTTGCCGGAGAACGGCAAGGTTGTTGCTCGACAGATTGCGGTACCACCCTCGCTGTTTGCGACCAATACCGCACGTTTCCAGATCGAGCTTATGACAGAAGAGCAGGTCAAGGCATTCGTCGGCAGCTTCAGTGGTGAGGGCCGGCTCTCATCTTTTTCGATCAGCTACAACATGGGCGTGCTCACTCAATTATTGGGAGCCAGTGCGACCATCACCTATACCGCATCGGCGGCGATCGAATACGAACGCACATACGAAACCCGCAAGGATACCTGGGGCAAGAGTTACTCAGTATTGGTGGAGGTCAAGCAAAATCTGAAGCAATCCGGTGCCGGCGATGTGGAGGTGAAGAAGGGCGTGGGAGGTACCGACGAACTGGTGCAGATGGTTCGCGATTGGGCGTGGAGCACGCTAGAGACGCAGGTGACCGATGCCGTGGAGACAGCCCGCCTGCTGGCCCAGGGTAACGATAACCCGGTTTCGGCAATCAGCGATTTCAGTGCGGTTTACTCCGAGGACGCGATTGTTGAATGGAGCACGCCGGTATCCCGCTTCCTGCCCCGCTTCGACGAAGATACCTGGCGCAAGATCTATCACGAGATAGATAACCGGCAACTCATAGTTACTTTCGAATTGGTAGGCGACCCGAGCGACGAGAACGGTCAGCCGCAATTCGATGACATCGAGGTCACCGTCCGATATCCGACACGGACCACCGATAACACGTTCAGTCTCAGCGTTGCCGATGGCGGCCAATCGAGCGTGACGTATGTTGCCCCTGGGGGCAATTCGTTCGATCCGAATTATGAATATATGTATCGGGTGAATTTCCCTGGCGGACAAAAACCGTATACGTCCGGATGGATCAAAGACAGCGCGACGCGTATTTCCTTCCGTCCGAATCAATTCGGCATACGTACGGTCACCTTCATCGGATCGGGGATTCCGTTCAACGATGCCACGAAGAATGCCGTCAAGAAAGTGTTTATTGATTTCTTCGAGATGCCGCCGGAAGGCGAGAAGCCGAAGCGTCAAACCAAGGAGATGATCAGCAACGGTGAAAAAATCAGCTTTTCTTCAACCTATCATGTGCCGGTAACCAATACGTACAACTACCGACTTCGGTATCAGCTTGCATCGGGCAATGTGATTACTGTTCAACCGAACGAACAATTTGGTTCGGATAATGCCGATCAGGTTTTTGTGCTGACACCGCAAGAGCAGCTTGCCAGTTTCAGTTTGCGCGCTATTGCGGCGAAGGGCGAAGACGGATTCCTTTCCATAGATGCCAATGCGGCCTATTTTGATAAACAGAACCCCTCGCTTCCTCAGCCACCCAACTACAGTTGGGATGGTTGGGTTCCCTCTCCTCAGCCGGGTCTTTCGTCTTCGGAGCCGTGGGTGTTCATGGCTAAGCCGGATCCACAAACCGCTTACTTCGAACTCAACGGACAGGTGATCTACGGCGACGGTTCTTTTTTTGTCGTGAATGACATCAATGTTCCCTTCAGTCGCGGTCCGCTGATCCTGAAGGATACCGAAGAAGTTTACAGCGTCGAGATATTCACCAATCAGATCAACTGGGGGCTGGTCGATCAGGTGACGGTCAACGTCTTTCAGATGAGGGACAGTAGCGGTAACTTGTTGACGTCCGCAGCGAAGGTCCCGGCGGAACGCGTGACGGCGATCACGGCCAGGCAAACGGGTAACGCGGATGGCCAGGCAATGGCGACACGCAATCTGTTGCCGTACAACATATTGTCGCCGGCGTCGGACACACCCGTGAAATCGCTGCCCCTGTTTTACACGCTAAACAAACCGCGTGATGCAGGGTCAGTCATTTTTTACTACAACGCGGATTACGTCTTGAAAGACGGCACCGTCAAGGGCACAGGGACTATCACGGTCACCGATAAGTTGCAGATTCATCTGCCGCCAGTCGCTGCCGAGCCGCCTGGAATTATCCAGGTCTGCATCGTAGACATCTCGACCCACTGAGCGGCGGATAGGTTGCATGAGTGTCGTGCCTCCCATCGAAGCGATAACTGTGTACGACAGACGTGACCGTGTACGGCACGCCTGTCGTGCAGTCGGCGATTCCTCGCTGGCTGCTGCCTGGGAGGCGGAGGTCCGTGCGCTTTGCGCGGACCCCACATCCGCGTCCAGCAATCTGGCGGCTGGCGGCGATCCGGTGGAGTTCCAATGCGTCTGGTCTCAAAACGACGGTTCCGTCGGGGTGCGCCTGACTGTCGACCCGGACCCAGCCGCGACACCGCTCGTACGGCAAGCGCGGTGTCTTGCGCTTGCATCGTCATGCACGACGGAGCAGGTGCGCGATCTGCTACCGCAGTGGGGGCGACGAGCTGATCTTGGATGGCGTTACGGCGGATGGATCGGAACCCGGCTGCGCGATGGTGTCTTTCATCGAAAGTTGTATCTTGAAATCCCCGCTGGTGCGGTCCTGCACTCATGGCCCTTGCTCAGATCACCCGCGCTGCAGGATCTGCCGGTGCGTGCCTTCGCGCCCATCATGATGGGCCTGGATCCGATGAGACCGGGCATCGAAATTTACGGTCAGATGGCGCCCATGCAAGCAGCGGCCTTGGCACTTATGTGCGATCGGTTCGACTTTCCCCGCCTCGCTCCCCTTGCGATACATCTATTGGAGGCACTGATGCAGCAGCGAGTGGCGACTCGCATGCCTGCTGCCGAGCAGGGCCTGAGCGTAGCGATGGACGCGAAGGGCGACGTTCTGTCATTGACATGGTACGCACACTGCGATGCCTTGCTCGGTCCACCTCGCAAGGCACGTGAAGCCTTGCTCCTGTTTGGTATCCAACAAAAATGGGAAATGGCAGAGTATGCCGCGCTTAGTGCGCCGGACGAGGCGGGTCATGTTCCGTGGCATGGTGTTGTTGGGCTTACGGTATGCCGTGATGCGCGTGTCTTGCTTTCCGTTACTTGTTCCACCCGGCCCGAGGATAAGCCACGGTGAGTGGCTTTCTCGCCATGCAACGGCAAAGCGGCGCCTACCCGTCCGAGGTCGAAGGGCTGAGCGATGAAACGTGTTTCGTCACGGCTTCAATCGCGCTGCTGCTCGACCCGATCCGACACAGGACAGCGCTGCAACGTGCACTCGATTTCATTGAACGATGCGAATGCATGGAGCGTCCCGGTGCTTTTGCATTTTATCCGGCATCGGGATCGACCCCGCGATTGATCGAAAGATTGCCGCCTGACGCTGACGATACCGCGCTCGCATGGCTGGCACTGCTGCATGGGAAACGGCGGACCATCACCGCGGCGCGAACTGCATTCGAGCGCGTCATCGCTCCGGCTTCGCGCAATGTCGTCCATAGCGCAGCACTGCCATGGGTGCGGCCGCACGCTGTGCGCACATGGCTGGTCGATGCGGGCTCCGATAATCCCATTGATTTGACCGTCAATGTCAATGTTGTCGCGTTAGCCCATTGCATCGGCATGCCCGATCAACGGGCGTGCATGGGGGCTTGCAATAGTTTGCTTGCCGCAGCACGCGACATGTATGAGCCGCGTGCGTTTGCTCGCCGGCTCGCACCGTACTACGCGGACATTTCCGAACTAGGGCTTGGTGTCCGACGCGCCATGGCATATGGCGCTAGTCAACTGGAGCCAGTGATGACATGGCTTGCGCCTGTATCAGGCATCGAAGCGTTTCGATGCGACAAACCACTTTACTGTAACGATCACGGCAGTCCTGTCTGGCGTTCGCCTGTATTGCAGGAGGCGCGGCGAACGCTTGGCGCCGACTTTTCACACATTCATCATTCCGCGAATAGAGGTTGATATGAATTTGTTCTCAATCGCCACGCTGGAATCTGCTCCTACGACGTCTGTGCCCGCCGTACGCGTCAGCACGAAGTACATGGAGACTTTTTTACCGTTGCGGCCGGTTTCGTCTGGCACGGAAATCCACACCTATCTAAACACCGAGGGCGCGTTAGATATCTACAGCGTCGGCTCGGATGAACGGGTCTACCGTCTACGTCGAACCAGCAATCAGAGGGCACCTTATGATGAAGTTGACCTCGGGATCAGCGCGTCGCAACTCTATCTGTTTGAGTCGGCGGGGGGCGATCCTGACCGGCCTTCTGTGTTTGGTCTGGATAGCAAAGGTCGATTAACGCTTGCTACGTGGCAGAACGGTGCCTACGGACAAAAGTCCACGGGTCCCGATCATGATGTAATTCGCCGCTTTCGTGGTGTACGCGGGACGACTGGACGGATCTATATCAATGTGCGCCTCGATGATGGTCGGCTTGGTGTCAATTATTACGATCCACTTGCTGACAAATGGGGTGGATCGACATGGGCGCCTGTCAAGGGACCAGACGGCAACGACGCTAAGGTGAAGGAGATCACCACCGTCGCGAACAACCCTGTGCAGTCGGCGTTGTTTGCCATTGGCATGGATGACGAAGTGCTTTTTGCCGAAGACAGCTTTCGGACTTCTCAGCTCAAGAAACTCAATAAGAAAGCCTCGCATATCACGGTGATCGTTGATGCGGAAGACCTGCTCAACATCTTCGCCGTCGAACGTGACAGCGGCTTGCTATGGGTAAAGCGACAGCGCAAGTATTCGACGGGCGGCATCCAATTCGAGGATTGGGTGCAGGTGGGGCCGGGACAGCGCGGTAAGCTGGGGCGCCTTCATGCAAATCTTCGCCGCGACAATCTGATTGAAGTTTTTGCGCTTGATGAGGCGGGTGACCTGCGGTACACGCGACAAATCGCGAACCAGCAGGGCAAGGTTTCCGGCTGGCAAGTGCTGTTTCCGATTGCGACCGAGATGCAAAACGCCATTTTTACGGTTGGACGCAATCAAAGCGGCTATTCAGAAGCTTTTTCTGTGACACCCGAGAATGAGATTTATCGTTTTTGGCAGGCACCCGAAAGCGGCCAGTGGTTCTCCGAGTTGATCGAGGCGCCACGGGCAGAAGACAAACTTATCTCCGTCCCCACGCATGCGACGGAGATCATTGTCGTCGATGGAAGTGGCGCCCCGCTGCAAAACGCCAGCGTCACCTTGAATGCCGCATTCCTCACGACATTGTGGGTGAATGGAGACGCCTACAGCTCGAGCATTGTCGATCCGATCACCCTCAAGACGGATGTCACGGGAAAACTGGTGGTGTTGCAACGGGCGAATGCATTGGCCGCTGCTACCTTGCTCGTCTCCACCCCACTTACTCCAGTCGGGCAGCCTATCAAGGTGCAGCCGAACAGCCAGTTGCAAGCCAGCATGGCTGTCATGGAGAAAGAAGATGTGCTCGAAGCCAGAGATAAGAGCGGCAACTTATTATTGCCTGCTGATACCAAGGATCGAGATGCCGTAGCCGAGAGCATTGCGGAGATTACACGGCGGTCCATGGACATTGCGCAAGCCGATGAAAAGGCCGGCGCCGTCCAATTCAAGTTTGCTTCTACCTATGCGATGGGCTTCCGGCTGCAATCGGACTTTACAGGGCTGGGAACCGTCGCATGGGAAATCGATTTCTCATCGGGCGTTCCGATCTATCGCGATACCGATCTTGCGTCAGTGACGACATTTCGAACTGAACACGCCCATCTCGGTGCCGCCGATGGCGGCTTTCTTGGTGTCGACTGGGGCTCCGTCTGGAATGGCATCAAGAAAGGGGTTTCCTGGCTCATTGATGGCCTGGAAAAGATTATCGTAACCGTGGTAGATGGCATAACGACCGTGCTGTTCAAGATTGCCGGCAAAGTATTCGAGGCGGTGATCCAGTTCGCCCAGCAGGCCTTCGATTTCATCGAGGGTGTATGGAACTGGCTTAAAGTGAAACTGGAGCAGCTATACGAATGGCTGGCCTTTCTTTTCAACTTCAAGGATTTCGCGCGTACTGCCGAAGGTGTGAAACACACCGTCGGCGTCATTCTCGATGTCGCTGCCGATGCAGTAGGCACTATCCGCAATCAGGTCGACGCTGGATTCGAACGGATCAAAGGCAACCTTAAGGAGATCGTCGATCAATTCGTCGGTAACCTTAATGATCAAGGTGACCCATCCATGGGTAACTACTTCAACCAGCAACCGGCTACGGAAGATCAGCAGCATGCTTCCGATCATAATATTTTCTTCAATGCCTACCAGCAGAATCATGGTTCGATCGAGGTAAAGTCAGGCGGGAGTTTCACGTCCGCAGAACTCGATGCCGGGCTGGACGCGTTGATGGATAAATTGAAGTCACTGAGCGATAACTTCGAATTCGGCGATGGCAAGCAGGCCTTTCAGGAAGCGTACGGATACTTCGACAACATAGGCAAGGATCCGAACAAGGCGCTTCAGTTACTGCTAAGCGGTATCGTCAAGGCACTCGAAGGCGTTGCACTCTTTGCGCTCGATTTCGCCAAAGGCGTCGTGGACTCGATCCTTGATCTGCTCCAGGCGGTAATCCGCGCCTTTCGAGACGCGATCTTCCAGGAATGGGAAATCCCTATCTTTTCGCAGCTCTATCAGCTGTTCACGGGCGATAGGCTGACCATTACACCAGTGAATGTCATTGCATGGATAGTCGCCATACCGATGACTATCGGCGCCAAGGTCATCCTAGGTCGGACACCTTGGAATGAGCAGCAACTGGAAACGTTCAAACGTACATTTACCGCGGAGATGCTGCGGCAGCGGCTTGGAATCAGTTCGTCGAGTGTGACCACCTTGGCTGCTGATGCCTGGGATCCGCAGTGGCGCGAAAATTTCCTCACCGGATACTGCTTCATAATGGGCGTTCGCGCGCTCGCCGAACCAGGTGGCATCATCGCCAATGCCTCTGGGGAAGGGTTAGGGCCTGCGGGTATTGTGCCGGTCGCACTACGCTTTTTGTCCACCTGCTTCACGGCGCCTTGGGCGTTGTCCGCGTCAGCCGGTGCGCCGAACTGCACCCCCGGTGACCCGGGTTTTGGCGTGACGATCTGGATCTGCCAGATGACGTTCGGACCATTGCGTGGTGGTCTGATCCATTATCAAAAATGGATTCAAGGCGAGGCGAAGATTTACACCGCCGAATTGACGCTGACCTTGTGGGGCGTCGCCAATCTGATCATGACCGCGTGGAACTTCAGCAAACAGGAGCAGACTACGCTTAACAAACTGGCGTTCAGTCGCACGATACTCAATATTGTTCCTGGTCAAACCTTGCATTTCCTCGCGATACCGGGTCTCAACAAGAACACCTATATGATTCCGGCCGGGATATTGGCGGCGTTGACGTTCATCGCGTTTTTTGGATCGCTGGGTGTTGCAATCAAAGAGATCCACACGACGACAGTCGGTTTGCCGGAGGCCGTCGGCGCGTAATGCGTTTGCTTTCCCAGTAGTGATGGCCAGCGATTGGGAATCTTCGTCTCTATGCGACGGGAGACGGAGATTCCCGCATCGATCATGTATGGTTTGGGCAAGAGCCTAATAAGACAGGTCGTCGTTCGGCACGCACCGAACATCAAGCACGCAGGATATGCGTCAACGGCCGTCTTGGTTCAGCGTTTGCTGCGCGATGGCCGGCAATAGCTGCGCCACCCGTATGCATGGGCGGGAGCGGGGGGAGGGTTGTTTGTATGGCCGAGACGGCGATGTCTATCGGTACGTCGTCAGGGTCCCGGTAGTCGCGCAGTAGCTTTTCGAGCAGTTGGTCCTGTGCGTAGCCCCGCTCGTAGGCGTAGGCGTAGGGCAGGAGGGTGAAGGTGACCATACGGTAGCGCGACATGAAGTGCCGTGGAGCAGCCTCGGTTAATCGCGCCCCCAGTTTCAGCTTGGCGACATAATGTGGATCGGCAACGGAATCGCGCATTTCGACATAATTTTCCAATGTCATGGCTGCGATGGCATCGGCGTTTGGCTGACGAATGTGCTGGAATTTCGCAAAAGCGTCGGCAGCATCATGATGAAAATCCGCCAGTAGCTCAGCCAGCACCACGGCGTCCTCGAAGCCGCAATTCATTCCTTGGCCATGGAACGGCCCCATGGCATGCGCTGCGTCGCCAATCAATACGGCACGCCCGTCGACGTGCCAGCGTTCAAGATAAAGCGTGGCGAGTGTGCCCACTGGGTGATTGCCGTAATCCTCGGCGAGGCGCGGCATCAATGAAAAGAGATCGGGGAAGATCTCTCGATAAAAATCGCTGGCGGCTGCGGTATCCGGTAGCGTGTTGAAGCTGGGGTGGGGGCCATGCCGAGGAAGGAATAGCGTGACATTGAAGCTGCCTGTGATATTCGGTGTCGCGATGGACATGTAGCCGCCACGCGGCCAGATGTGCAAGGCGTGAGGTTCGATCGCAAATCGATGGCTGCCATCGAGAGGGGGGATTTCCAGCTCCTTGTAACCATGGCCGAGTGGTTCGACGCGGATGCCAAGGGATTGATAAACGTTCATGGCTGCGCGCAAGGCGGAACCGGCGCCATCGGCGCCAATCAACAGGGCGGCGTCCTGCTCGCGTTGAACACCATCGCTGTCGGCCAGCGTGATGCGTTGTGCATCGATATCAGCACTGGCCAATGTTTGCCCGAAGTGAAACGTGGCCCCGGCTGCCTCTGCTGCATCGAGCAGTAACGTATTGAGGCCGCTACGGGAGATAGACCAGATCACCTCGCTGTCGTCGATGCCGTAACGTTGCAGCCCGGGTGCGCCCTCAAACGGATGCACCATGCGGCCTCGCATCATCACTGACTTGCGCAGCGCATGTTCTGCCAATCCTGCGGTACGTAATGCCTGCAAGCCTCGCTCGGCAACGGCCAGATTAATGGTGCGGCCGCGAGTAAAACGGGCTATACGCCTTGGATCCGCGCGTTTTTCAAAGACGCTGACGGTAAAACCCTGCGTGGCCAGAAGTTGCGCAAGCAATGCGCCCACCAAACCACCACCGATCAGAGTAATCACTTGCTTGGCCATGCCGACTCCTGGACGCGATGAGTGCTTCGTGCAGTGCGATACGGTGGTCAAGAATCTTAGGCCGGCGATTAAGAAAGCATAAAACTGGCGTCGTTGATCAAAACAAATGCATCAACATCAGAAAGTCCTTACGGGCTGATTCAGGGCTCATACGAAGCCATGGCGTTTCGGATGGATCTATATCGTGTGAAGCGTGCTAGATGTACGAGTAATCAATGCACCTTAAGTTCGATGCTGGCGGAATCCATGCACAAGAAAATCACGCCATGTTCCGATGAGCCGGCATGAATCAGCAGATCTTCACGTGCTCTGAAATGCTAAGTCGACGGATAACACGGCACGCGATCGGCTGTGCTTGATCAGGAAGTGGCGCTCAACAAGCTTGGCGAAATCAGAAGCGTGGGCTCGACCTCATCGCCATGTATGTGCATGCATCCTTTCGATATACCAAATGCGTCTGGCCGGTCAGCTCTGCCATGGCGTGAATATCGGCAGCTCTGATGTGCAAACCCACCGGGACAGGATCGACGCGGCTGTTTGCTGTTCGATGACTTTCCATCTTGCAGTGGCGCGACTCGCTAGGTACGACGTTCAAGAGGCCAAGCCATCGGCGCTGGGCGAGACGCCACGCTTCGCGGGGTTACAGAAGCCTCACTTGCGCTGATAACGGTTCCGTTGTTGTTCCCTGCGAAGCTTGAGATGACGCTAACCTTTCTTTGCCTGATGGTAAAAAGTTGCGATCACTGGGCTTAAACAAGTTTAGTTATGAAATTCAGTGATTTGAATCAATGTTTTTGACCGTGGCTTACAGTCGGCGATGTCATAGATAACCTTTTAAACTATGTTATAGTGGTTACAATACTGGTGGGAGTAAGGAAGGCCTTGATGGCCCCCTCCTGTGCCGGCAGTGAAACCAACCGGGGCACTTTTTCTCTTCCGACCGGTGTATCGGTCTACACGTCAATCACTTCCTATCCACCACGGAGAATCGTTATGCCATTACGTGAAAGTGTTGCGATCGTAAGTGGCGCCAGCCAAGGCATCGGAAAGGCGACAGCTGTCCGCCTGGCAGAAGATTTTGCAAAGCTGGTTTTGGTGGCGCGAAATCGCGAGCATTTGGAAGAAACGGCCGAGTTGGTTCGCGCCGCCTCGGCGGAGCCGTTGGTGATAGCGGCCGATCTGAGCAAAGCCGATGCAGCACAACATGTTGTGCATAGCACGCTGGAGCAATTCGGACGCGTGGATGCCTTGCTTAATATCGCCGGGGCAGTGCCGCAGGTGGACCTGTTCACCATGACGGATGCGCAGTGGGACGAGGGAATGTCGCTCAAGTTTCACGGTGCGCGGCGCCTGACCCTATGCGCTTGGGATGCATTGAAGGCTGCAGGTGGCGCAGTGGTGTTTACATCGGGCAATTCCGCGCAATTTCCAAAGGCTCCTTATGCGGCGGTGGGCGCCATCAATGCAGCCATTGTTGCCTTGGCCAAAGCGTTTGCGGAGCGTGGCCTTAAAGATGGTGTGCAGGTCAATAGTGTGTTGCCCGGTCCCGTCATGACGGGACGCCGTCAAAGCTATCTCAAGAAGTGGGCGACGGATCATGGGTTGAGCGTCGATCAGGCGGTGAGCGAGTTTCTTAAGCAATCGGGTATCCGGCGCTACGGAAAACCCGAAGAACTGGCCGGGCTGATGGCGTTCCTGGTCTCGCCGGGTGCTCGATGGCTGACAGGGGCATCTTTGCGCATGGACGGCGGTGAGGTGGTGTCGATCTAAGCTCGGTTTGTCGGCCGAACAGGTGTCTTATGGTGAATTGGCGATTCTTGGGTGCCCTGCTGGGAGCGACCTTTCTGATGGGTTCAAGCTTTGTGGCGGGGAAGATTCTCCTCCAACAAGGCGTGCCGCCCATGTCACTGGTGGCGTGGCGATTCCTTGTGGCGGCGGTGGCCACATTGCCGTTGGTTCGAGCATGGAGTCCGTCATTCCGGTCCGCTCTGGCGCCCAGAGAAATGACATGGAGTCATTGGTGCACGGTTGCGCTGATCGGGGCACTGCAGACTGCAGCGGTCATGGGACTGCTGTTCCTGGCCATGCAACACATATCCGCGTCAGTGGCCGCGATTTTGTTGTTTACCAACCCGATACTGGTTGCGATTCTGGGTTGGCTGATCCTGTCCGAACCTTTAGGCCGGCTGCGTCTTGCAGGCCTGGGGATGGGGGCGGTTGGGGTGGCCTTGGCTATCGGCGTGGGGCCGGAGCTGTTCCGTGGCGGCGCGACCTTGGTAGGCGAAGCGATCGGCTTGCTGTCGGCCTTCTGCTGGGCCTGCGCCACGATTGTGGCCAAGCGATCGCAATGGCCGATGAGTACATGGGCGTTGAGTTTTTGGCAGATGCTGATTGGCTCGATGATCCTCCTCGTCATTAGCTACGCAACGGACCAGCATTGGCCGGCGCATACGACCTGGTCGCAATGGGGATGGTTTATCTGGCTGGCCATTCCTGCCTCGACCGGTTCCTTTGGCCTCTGGTTTGTGGCGCTGTCGCAGGGAGGAGCGACCAAGGCAAGCAGCTATCTGTTTCTTACACCGGTATTCACGGTGATCTTGTCTTTCTTCGTGCTCGGCACGGCCTTGACCTGGTTGCAAGCGTCAGGAGGGTTGTTGATTGGCATGGGCCTGTGGGCTGTCAATCGCGTAACGCCGGCCGAGAACTTGAATGAGGCAAAGAAGGAGGCGCTATATGAGGGTGAGCCCTAGCGCCGAAGCCGTGCCTGAAAATGAGAGGCGATGGCGTGGATGGCTGTAACCAGCGCACGCGTCATGGCGAACTCGCTGTAACGCGTTCCTCGCTGACTTACGCTATCGCCATGGCCTCGCTATGCAAGACGACATCTCTTCTCGGAGCAGGCCTGGGGCTGAAGCCGCAGCACTACGAACACGCCCATGTGACGGTGGAGCCCGGGTTATGGTTCGAGGTTCATCCAGAGAATTACATGGTTGAAGGCGGCCCCCGGCTTGCATGGTTGGAAGCGATTCGGGCGCGCCACCCGCTGTCCCTGCACGGGGTATCGTTGTCGCTTGCGGCCGATAAGGAACCTAACGCGGCACATCTGCGTCGATTCAGAACATTGATCGAGCGTATACAGCCTACTCTCGTGTCGGAGCACCTTGCATGGTCGGTATGGAGAGATCAGTACCATCCCGATTTGCTGCCATTCCCGCGCACACGGGATGCATTAATGAGAGTTGCGGCGAATATCAACCAGGCACAAGACACGCTTGGGTGCCGGATTGCAATCGAGAACCCGGCGCATTATCTGACGATCTCTGGACATGACTGGAGCGAGATCGACTTTTTAGCAGACGTAGTACGTCGCACAGGATGCGGTCTGCTGGTCGACATCAATAACGTATTTGTCAGCGCGCATAATCTTGGTACGGATCCCATCGCCTACCTCGACGCCGTGCCATCCGATGCAGTGATGGAAATTCATCTGGCCGGACATAGCAGCGATACTAACGAGGCATTCTTGATCGATTCCCACGACACGGACATCGATCCGCAGGTGTGGACGTTGTATGCGCATTTTATCGATCGGATCGGTCCGCGCCCGACGCTGATTGAGCGTGACGGCCATATCCCCGAGTTCGATGCACTTCTGGATGAACGTCAGCATGCGCAATCCGTGCTCGATATATTCGCCTCAAGTGAGGTGGCAGCGTGACCGTAACCATGGCTTCTTTTCAGGATGCGTTCGTCGAGGCCTTATACGGCCGCGCACCTGAAGATAGCCGCGTGATCGCCTTGATGGATCAGCCGGGATTCGCGGTGTATCGCAATACCGTCATCCGAGGCTGTGTGGATGCATTGCAAGCGAATTTCCCAGCGGTCGTCCGTCTCGTTGGCGAGGAATGGTTTCGCGCCGCTGCGGCCGAATATGCCGTCTTGTCGCCGCCAGTGGAGGAGCGGTTGCTGCACTACGGACAAGGCTTTCCCGATTTCCTCGCATCGTTCGAGCCGGCAGGTGCATTGCCCTATCTGCCCAGCATCGCTCAGCTCGACTATTTCTGGATCGAGGCTCACGCGGCGGCGGATAAGGCGCATGTGACGGTATCTGACTTGGCAGCATGGCCACCCCGGCAGCTGGAACGCGCCAGGCTGCATATCCATCCCAGTGCGCGCTGGCGCTGGTTTACGGATGAACCCGCTTACACGATTTGGCGGGTGAACCGGGAGGGCATGGATCTTCCAGAACATCTTGACTGGCATGGCGAGGGTGCTTTGCTTGTGCGCCCTGCGGGTGAGGTGAAGTGGTATCCGCTGTCGGCAGGAGGATGCGCGTTTCTGGATGCATGTGCGAGCGGCCACGACGTGGAGTCGGCAGTAACACAAGCACTGGACCGCGAGCCGGATATGGATCTGGGGCCATGCGTATCGGCCTTGTTTACGGCGGGGGCTGTCGCTGAAATCGGGCGAGACGACACATCCGCATGATCATTGCCCGGGATGACAAGCGAAGGTTGTCACCAGTGCAAGTATTTAAGGCCGAGCAGGGCGCCCAGGCCCGTGGTAATCCCCATTGCCAAAACGTACCAAACACCCCAGAAAGGGACGGACATTTCGACGCCATAAAGCGTATAGACCAGCACGCCTTCCGCGCCGGCCAGTAGCCCCATGCCTGCACCTGCCAGGGCCGCATGGGGCGGTGCAAGCCCCTTCATCGATTGCATCGCGGCACCCAGCGGCGGCAATGACAGGAGGACGATGTTCAGCGTGCTTACGCGCCACGTGGATCCCATCATGAGCTGCAAGCGATAGCCGTGCGGTGCAGCCAGAAGGATCGCCGCGGTGGCCACCCACAGCGTGGCAATGGGCAACAGGACCTTGATCCATGCCAGTTTGGTAGGGACGCCAGGTTGTCCGAGCCGTTCCGCCAGCTTTAGCGCAGGCACGATGATGGCCAGTGGGAACGCGAGTTTGGCCCAGAAAAGTGGTGTTGCGATCATGGCTGGCATGTCGCCCCGTACACCGTAGAGCACAACAAGCAGAAGGGTGCTTGCTGCCAGGCCATGCAGCAGAGCCCGGCCAATACGTTTTGCTACGGCATTCGGCTCGATGGGAACCAAGTTGTTGCTGAGTTGCGTAACTAAGTGCCGCGTTTTCATGCACATCTCCAGATGGCGTTCGGCGCATGCCTGACGCAGACCTCCGCGAAGCGGTTCTTTATGTCAGGGCAAGGAAGGCTCATTCCGTTCGATTCGATGGATCCCCGGTAAAAGTTACGGAGGGGGGATGCGTGCGTCAAAGATTTGACACCTGCGGGGCCATTTCGGACGTACGTCTTTGCTTTTCGAGATGGCTGTAACCGGAGCGTCGAATGCGCCGAACTACTACGCGGACCAGTCAGCAGGCAGAGCCGCCGGGAGCAAGTCCTGGCGCTAAGAGGGGCTGCTGTGTCGCCTTTTTTATCAACATTCAAAGGAATCCCACGATGAACAAGATGACGCTTTCCGCTACTGCGATCCTGCTGGCCTCATTGGCTTCCGGTGCCCATGCACAAACGCAACAATCCGCCGCCGAAGGCAGCCAGAAGGTAGAGAAGTGCTACGGAGTGGCGCTTGCGGGTCAAAACGATTGCAAGGCAGGCGCGGGCACCACCTGTGCCGGTACATCCATGAAGGACTATCAGGGCAATTCGTGGAAAAACGTTCCCGCAGGAACCTGCACCTCCATCAAGACACCGAAGGGGCACGGCTCGCTGACGCCGATGAAGCCGTAAGTAGGGCGAGCAAGGAGCGCGTGGGGTGAGCTTGCGTCGCTCCACGTCTCCGCTAGGCGGCCCTGATGTTTCAGTCGGCTGGCGACACGTTGGAGAGTTGTCGCGTTGCCAGAGGTACTGCATCAGGTAACGGTGTGATGAAGATGATGGAAACGGTCTGGCGGGATAGGGCGATGTCGACGAAATTGACCATTCGAATGTGGCTGCTGTTGTTTTTGGGTTTGTTTGCCTTGGCCTTGTGGTGGTCCGTGGGGCAATCGTGGGTCGATGCCAAACAGGCGACGCAGACGATTGGTGAACTGGACGAGCTTTCTACCTCGGACATTGAGCCCTTGCACGAGATGCAGCGTCTATTGCTCTCGGCATTGGTGAACATGGATAACGCGTACATCAATCTTCAGCGCGGCAACCAGGTGACCGCCACGGATTACACCCGGCGGGCTTCGGCGCTGCGCTTGCAGGCGAACAAGATTTTCAAATCGTGGCGCGATAACGTTTCGCGCCAGGATGCTTCTGATGACGAAGTGCGTCGCATCAGCAATGCGTACGAGAAGTACACCCAGATTCTTGGGGTGCGAGAGGAGGCTCTTTATGACGTCTCCTTGAATGATTATGTGGCAGCGACCAGTGGCGCCGAAAAAGCCGATTCCGAATTCCAGTCCACGTTGCGCAGTGCCATCGATGAAGCCAGGCAGCGCCGTGATGCATTGAAAACCCAGTCAGATGCGCGCGCCGATCAAAATGGACGTGTGGCCGTGGGCATGGGCGTGCTTTCGATCTTGCTGATGCTCATCTATTGGCAATTGATCCACCGCATCATCCTTCGGCCCTTGCGTGAACTGACCCATACGTTTCAACGCATTGCAACCGGCAATCTCAGTATTCCGATTGAAAATCACGCGAGGAATGAAATTGGCGCACTCTTCGTGGCGCTTGACACGATGCAGTCGGATCTTGTGCAAACGGTCGGCACGATCCGCCAAGGCACGAATGACGTTACACACGGCATTCAATATATATCGAGAGATAATCGGGAGCTTTCCGGGCGCACGGAGCAACAGGCGAGGTCCCTTGAGCAGGCATCCGCCACGCTTGGGCAGCTGGCGGCTGCCGTTCGCCAGAACGCCGCAAGCACGCATCAGGCTGATGAACTGGCCAGCGAAGCGAGATCGGATGCGGTGCGTGGGAGCGACAGGGTGTCCGCCGTCGCTTCGACGATGACAGCCGTGTCGGAGAACGCCGAACGTATTTCCGATATCGTCAATATCATTGAAAGCATTGCATTCCAGACGAACATCCTGGCGTTGAATGCCGCGGTGGAAGCTGCTCGCGCCAACGAGCACGGCAAGGGCTTTGCGGTCGTCGCTTCTGAAGTGCGTTCGTTGGCGCTTCGAAGCGCGCAGGCAGCCAAGGAGATCAAGACGCTTATCGATGCCTCGAATGAATCGGTTCAATCCGGTGCGCGTCAAGTCTTGGAAGCACGAAACGCGATGCATCAGATTGTCGGCTCTGCCGAGCGTGTTACGGAGATGATGAAAAGAATTGCAGCGGCGACGTCTGAACAGTCCGAGGCGATTGCACATGTCAATCGCGTCGTTGCCGACCTTGATAAAGCGACCCAACAGAGCGCTGGACTTGTCCAACGTACGGCGGGCGCTGCGGGAGAGCTGGAGGGAGAAGCCGGGCGACTGGTACACGCAGTCAGCGTTTTTCAGATTCGCAACAGTGCTCAATCAGATCATCCGTCAGCATCCGGTCAGTTGAGGCCCATGTTAACGGCGTGACCATGATCGATGGCCGCCTTAGAAGGAGTGAAACCATGCCTAGCGCTTCCATCGGAAGCGCTAGGGTGAGCCCTGTTACAAAGCGAAAGGGGCGCGTATCGCTCAGTCAGGGTGTTTTTGATCCCTGCGAAACGGAGCAGATGGCCAGTGGTCGAGCCTGACCAAACGTCGCCATGATCAGGGATCAGACCTCCACCGCATAATTGGACGGGAACAGCGCACGGCGCGCTTCTTCGTCCATTTCCTGCTTGAAGACATGTTTCTCCCCCACCGCCTTGGCGCGCGCAACAGCGGGTCGGGCATTAATCGCGTCGAACCAGCGTTTAAGCTCCTTGTAGGGCGCGAGGGGGTCTTCGCTGCCAGGAAAGACGAACGCTGCGCGTGCGACCCATCCCCACGCCGACATATCGGCAATCGTGTAGCTATCGCCGACTAGATACATACGATGGGTCAGCCGTTCGTTGAGCACCTGGTAATGCCGGTCCGCTTCACGGCGAAACCGATTGATCGCATAGGGCAGTTTTTCCGGCGCGGCATGTTGGAAATGTACAGACTGGCCCGAGAACGGGCCAAGGCCCGAACTGATGAAAAATAGCCAGGAAAGTAATTCCGGCCTGTCCTTCGGCGCACCAAGAAATTGACCGGTCTTTTCTGCCAGGTAAAGAAGTATGGCGCTGGAGTCGAACACCCGCACTTCGCGACCATCGGGACCGTCTGTGTCGACCATGGCAGGGACTTTGCCATTGGGGTTGATATGCCGGAAGGCCAATGTGTGCTGTTCGCCCTTTTTCGTATCGACCGGTCGCAGTTCGTAAGGGAGACCGCTTTCTTCAAGAAACAAAGCCACCTTTGCAGGGTTGGGCGTGGGATGAAAATAAAACTGAATCATGATGCCCTCGCGTATTGTTCAATGAGTTGGAAAAAAGACGGCTACGCCGAGGTCACGACAAAGAGGTGGCATCGGCGTAGCCATCAAAACGTGGGATCCCGAGGCTCCCGAATATCCCACGGCACAGTCAATCTTGTTATTTCGGTCACGGCGTCGTCTTCAGCTGCAGGTCGACAAGGTATGTGACGGCCGGCGTTGCCTTGCAATCATTTGTCGCACCTATTTCCTTTTCCAGACGCCAATCAGTGGTTCGCCAGGTCACTTCGTTTGACCCTGCGATCGGGTTACAGGTGGTTGACGAACGCTGCGAGGAGGGCGCAAGACTTTGCGCAAGGAAGGTTCAAGACATCGTCCATGGAATATCGAATCAGTGCCGCTCAACAAGCGACAATTTTGGCGTTCCTGGGTGACGTGATTGACCGGCGCAGTGCCGCAAGTGGCGCCCGGTCGTCAAAGCGTATAACGCCATCGTTCTCTGAAATGCCTAGCTGCTGAAGCATGCCATGGAGATCGAAAGCCGCGGGCTGGTCTTTGAGCCGCATGTAAAGCGAGGTCAGTACATCGCTTTTCACCGCCATATCCCCCACCCGTGTCGCTTGCTCCACGCTCCAGAAGGTACCGTTGCCGCCACTGGAACGGTTGATGGCGCGTAATGCATCCTGCAAGCGATACTTTCCATCGCTCTTTTTATAGATGTCTACTTCAGCGCTCAACCAATACATGGCACCACCCCAGTAGGTTCTTCCCCAGGTATGGGTATGATCCAGCCCTTTGTCACCTTGCTTGGGTTGCCCTTTGGGCATGTCGTCAACAGCCCATCGCCAAACCTCTTGGGGAGGAATCTGTCCTAATTGCGCACGGGCAATAGGTTCGACATAGGTGGCATTGCCTTCCATAAACCATGCACTGCGCATGGGGACGCGCGGGAGCGCAAGATGGGTCATTTCGTGCACCATCACCCAGTCGTCCCGCAAGGCATCCTCGGATACCTCGCGCCCCACCGTAAGATGCGTTATGGAGCCTGGATAACCCCAAGTCGTTGCAGGGCCAATACGGTTACCTTCTCCAGGTGTAACGAGCAAACCCCAGCGCTCAACGGGAAAACGGCCGAAGTAACCGGAAACTGCCGAGGCGCTTCGCCTCACCCAGGTCTCGATGCGGTGCTTGTCCAGCGGCGAGGCGTCTCCGTCGATGAGTATGGAAATATTTCCGTGACACATCGAGAAACGCAGATCGGGCGAATTTTGCAATCTGGCATAGATGCTCTCGGCGTCATCGTCTGGTTGTGCAAAAGCTTCCCCCGGCAGCCTCGCGGCAAATGCCAGGCTTCCGATCGCCTGAAGAAAGCGTCGACGTTCCATACACACCTCCAGCGGGAAGCCATCATTGGGCATTCGTGCGCCGCTCAACAAACGTTACATCGCAGTAATGTGCGGTTGCCGCAAGGTGCGCCCCATATTCGGGAAGAGGTCCGTCGCTTGTTACGCCGCGCGTCCGATGGATGCTCCGCCATCGACGTATAAGGTCTGATCCGTGATGAAACTTGCTTGCTCTGACAGAAAGAATGCTATCGCCGCCGCAAGTTCATGGGGTTTGCCCAGGCGTTTCATGGGAACCATGGACAGGAAGCGGCGCTCCGCATCGCTGCCTATGGGGGTGTTCTTACGGAACAGTTCCGTCTCGGTGGGGCCCGGTGCGACGCCATTGACCGTAATGCCGGTCTCCGCCAGTTCCCATCCCCATGTCCGGATAAAACTGTTGATTGCACTTTTCGCCGCCGCATAAGCGGTGCGTTCGGCCGCCCCTAGCGCGACCAGACTGGAGACATTCACCACGCGCCTCCAGCGCTTGGCATGCATCTGGGGAAGCAAGGCCTGTACGGCTTGTGCGGCTGGGATCAAGTGGTGTATTCGAGCTCATCCAAGTCCACCTCGCCAATACGCGCGAGGCGTACAAAGCCGACATCGTTCACCACGCCATCAAAGGAGAAGCGGTGGGTCAATTCCTTCAGGGCGACATCGGTGGCGCTACGGTCGCTCAGATCAACGGGGACCAAGATGCCGGGGAAAGAGGCATCGTCTGCGTTGCGCGCGATTCCAATGACTTGGTGCGAGCCGATGGGACAGGGCGCGGCCCATTCCCTTGCTGGCGCCGGTTATCAAGAAGGTACGTGATGACATAGAGGACTGCGCAACTATTGCTGATGAGAGGGCATGCTCTACTTGGAAGCATTTGCCATATTGGAGCTGACGATCTGGGCGATATGCTCGCTGGCTTGAGCAAGTTCCCGCTGATAGACGTCAGTGCTGAAAGCAGGCTGCGTCGGTGTCTGCCGGGCGAGCATGAAGCCTTGCTGGTCATGCATGTCTACGGCTACGTTGAGTGACATGCCGAGGCGTAACGGATGCTTGTCCAATTGGGTCGGGTCGGTGAACACCACGCGTACCGGAACACGCTGCACGATCTTGATCCAGTTGCCGGTGGCGTTTTGCGGCGGCAGCAGTGAGAACGCGCCGCCGGTACCAATGCCAAGCTCCAGAACCTTACCTTTGTAGGTGACCGAATGCCCGTAGACGTCTGAAGTAATCTCGACCGGCTGTCCGATACGCATATGCGTGAGTTGTGTCTCCTTGAAGTTGGCGTCCACCCATACTTGGTGCAGTGGCACGACAGCCATCAGTGGTGCACCGGGCTGGATGCGCTGGCCTACCTGCACGGTGCGTTTGGCGACGTAACCTGTGACCGGAGCAACCAAAGTGGTGCGTACGTCATTGAGGTAGGCAGCGCGATACTGCGCTTCCGCGGCCTTTACGTCAGGATGCGAGGCGACGATGGTGCCATCGACCAGCACCTTATTGGTTTGCCATTGCTGTTGCGCAGTGGTCAAGGCATTCTCGGCGGCGACAAGCGTGTCTTGCGCGTGGGATAGCTCTTCGCTGGAGATGGCACCGGACCGTGCCAGGTCGCGGCGGCGGTTGTAATCAGCTTTGGCTTTTTCGACGGCCACCTCGCGCAGGGCTACATCAGCGCGCGCGCCCGACGCGTTGCTGTACAGGCCACGCACTTTGCGTACCGTATTGGCGAGATGGGCGGCGGCGCGTTCCAGTGCGACATCGGCGTCGGCTTTATCGAGCTTTACCAATACGTCGCCTTGCTTCACCAGGTCGCCATCATCAGCGCCAATGCTGACGACGGTACCGGTGATCTGCGGGGTGATTTGTACAACGTTGCCGCTGACATAGGCATCATCGGTGTGCTCATACCAGCGCGCTTCCAGGAAATACCACAGTCCAAAGGCCATAGTGCAAAGCAAGGTAACGAAGCCAAGCATGCGCAGCATGAAACCGCGCTTGGCCTTGGTGGGTTGAGCGGCTACGTGGTCGGCCGCAGTCATCTCAGTAGACATAGTGGCTGCCTCAAGAATGATGGATAAGCGAAGGGGAGGATGCACGCGCGGCGACCGCCGATGCATCGGGAACGGGTTGGCTTGGTCGATAGCCACCACCAAGCGCATGAATCATCTGCACCGAAACATCGGCCTGCTGCGAGCGCAGGGAAGCCATGCGCTGTTCCGCGACAAGCAGTTGCTGGCGCACGCTGAGGGCCTCAAGATAACTGCCGACTCCGGCCTTGTAGCGCTGCTCGGCCAGAGCCCATGCGTCGCTGGCTGCATCGAGTGCGCGTTGTTGCGCCTCAATCTGCACCTGCAGCGAATCGAGGGCATCGCGATCGTCGGAAACCTCATTCAATGCCCGCACCAATGTTTGGTTGTATTGCGCGACGGCGAGGTCGTATTGCGCATCTTTGCCGTTCAAATTGGCGCGACGACGGCCACCATCGAAGATCGGCAGGCTGATGGCGGGCGCGACGTCGTAGAAGCGCGATGTCGCCTGGAACAGATTGCCGCCACCCAGCGCCACTAAACCAGCCATGGCGCTGATGCTTACATTGGGCAGAAACTGGGTTTTGGCGGCGGCGATATCCTGGCCTGCCGCTTCCACGCGCCAGCGGGCGGCGACGAGGTCAGCGCGATGTCCCAGCACGTCCACGGGCAGGTTGGTCGGTATGCTCAGTGTGCTGGGTGGCAACAACCGGGGACGGGCGATATCTAGGCCGCGATCCGGGCCTTTGCCAAGCAGAACCGACAGCGCCGAACGGGCGGCGTCAATGGCGCGGTCTGCGCGAGCCCTTTGTCCTTCTGCACTGGCTACTTCCGAATCGCTTTGCTTGAGCTGCAGCGTGTCGTCAATACCGGCGCTTACACGCTGTTGGGTGAGCACGCGTACCTCGGTCGCCCGCCGAAGCTCAGCGGTTGCAATATCCTGTTGTGCATAGGCATAGCCAAGGCGCACATAAGCGCGTGCAACATTGGCGGACAGCTCGATACGTGCCGCTTGCGCTTCAACATCGGCGGCACGTTGCCGGCCGAGTGCGGCTTCCCACGCAGCACGCTGGCCGCCCCATAGATCCAGGCTCCACTTGAAACTGGTATCGACATACTTGGCTGCGCCGGTATGGCCGTTGCCAATGGGGAGAGTGGCCGGAATGCGTGCTTCGGCAACGCTTCCGCCAGCATCGACTTGCGGCTGTCGCGAGGCATCGGCGAGGCCTGCTTCGGCTTGCGCAAGCCGCGCGCGCGCATCGGCTTCTTCAAGGCTCGGGCTATTCTTAAGCGCTTCGGCGATGAGTGCATCGAGTTGTGTATCGCCCAATGCTGTCCACCAGTTGCTCTTGGGCCATGCGGCGGGCGACAGCGTCGCCCCGGCCAAGCTGTGTTCGGCGTTGAGTGATGCTGGATTGATCGGCGTGTTATCTGGATGCAGACCGCCGCTGCTGGCACAGGCCGCCAGCGCGAAAGTCATTCCGACCGCTATCGCAATGAGATGTGCACGCATGGCTTGGGGTCTCGGATGGGTTAGGGGAGTCAGTGCCACCACGCTTAATGCGCAGGTGGATCAGATGTTCATGGACTTGTTTCGTCACCAATGAATTTGCGTAGAAGCCGGCGCAGTTCTTCGAACTCAGCCTTGTCGAACTGCTTCAATCGCTTGTTCAATACGGGTGGTGCGATATCAGGTATCTGCGCGGCGACGCGTTCGCCTTCGGCGGTCAGTCCCAAATTCACGACGCGGCGATCGGCGTTGCTACGCGTGCGTTCCAACAAGCCTTTTGTTTCCAGCTTGTCCAGCAGCCGGGTCATCAGGCCCGTGTCGATACTCAATACTTTGGACAGTTCGAAAGGGGTCGTCGCTATGTCGCGGCTGACCGATAGCAGGATCCCCATTTGCTGGCCGGTGATATCGAGATGCTTGAGGGCAGCATCCATGTCGGCCGTGATGATGTTGCGCGCCTTGGTCAGCAGATAGCCGATGCTCTGCGTCAGCATGAAATTTTTCTTGGTGTAATGATCCATGTCGTTGCCCTCGATGAGATGGAAGTGATCGTGAGGAGTGGCTTGCTAGGTATTCAGTGACCGCCAGCTGCCGCACCCGCGCCCGCACCTTTGGTCGGATGAGTCACCCAGATCAATGGGATGATCACGATAAATGCCACGGCAGAAAGCCAGAAAATGTCATTCAGGCCAAGCATGGCTGCCTGCGCATTCAATTTTGACTCGAAGAACGCGACGGCATTGGAGGCACCTACGTTGAGGTCCGACTGCAGCTGTGCAATGGAATCCGTGTAGGTGGCGTTGTATGCATTTGCTTGTTCGGTCAGGCGCGCGTGATGAAGGATCGTCCTGTCGCTCCATCCGGTAGTCAGGAGCGATGTCCCCACGGCGCCTGCAAAGATGCGCACGAAATTCGATAAACCGGCCGCGGCGGGAATCTTCTCTGGCGACAACCCCGAGAGGATGATTGCGGTGAGCGGCACGAAGAACAGGGCAGTGGGGATGCCTTGCAACAACGTTGGCAATACGAGCGTGTAGGAGTCGATGTCGGTGCTGTAGTTAGAGCGCATGAAAAAGACGATGGCGAAGCCAACAAAAGCCAAAGTAGCCAGGACGCGTGCATCCGACTTGGGCATGATCTTCCCCATCACTGGCGCAAGGATGACGGCGAAGATGCCGAGTGGCGCAGTGACAAGGCCTGCGTCCACCGCGCGGTAGCCGAGATACTCCTGAATCCACTGCGGCAGTAGCACCAGATTGGCGAAGAAGATCGCATATGCCACTGAAATCGCCACCGTGCCGCCAAGGAAGTTCCGGCTCTTGAACAATCGTAGGTCGACGATGGGCCGCTGCTCGGTCAGTTCCCAGATCAGGAAGAAAATGAAACTGATGAGCGCGAATACGCCAAGCATGCAAATGACCGGTGAGTTGAACCAATCCAGATCCTTGCCTTTATCCAGCATGATCTGCAGCGAACCTACCCACGCGACCAATGCAATCAGCCCGACGGTATCGATGGGAAGCTTGCGCGAAGGAGTTTCCCGGTCGCGGTAGATCCCCCAGACCACGGCTGCGGCGAACAGGCCGACCGGAACGTTGATATAGAAGATCCACGACCAGTTGTAACTATCGGTAATCCAACCGCCGAGGGCAGGGCCAGCGATAGGTCCTACCGTTGCCGTCATCGCCCACAGCGACAACGCGCTGGCACTTTTTTCCTTGGAAAACGTAGTCAGCAGCAGTGCCTGAGACAACGGCACCAATGGTCCGGCCGCGGCGCCCTGTATGACGCGGGCAGCCAATAGCACGGGCAGGTTCGGCGCCAGGCCGCACAACGCGGATGAAAGGACGAATAGCAGAATCGCTCCCACAAATAGCTTCACTTGGCCGACACGCTGCGTGAGCCAGCCAGTGAGAGGAATCGATACGGCATTGGCGGCGGCAAACATGGTGATCACCCAGGTGCCTTCATCCACAGACACCCCGAGATCACCGGATAGAGTGGGGATGGCGACGTTAGCGATCGAAGAATCCAATACATTCATGAACGTGGCGAGCGCGACGGCGAACGCGCCAAGCGCAAATCGCGCACCGGTAAGCGGCGCAGGGTTCGACGATGTAAGAGGGGAGGACATGAGCAAGATCCGACAAGCGCAGGGTGAATGGGTGTCATCGTTGCCTCCCATATATCTGACATATCAGATATATGGGTAAAAAAAGAGCCAGGAACACGGCGTCCGTTTCGCGTCTCGCGAAGACGACCGCTCCTAACTGACTACACAGTATCTGACTTTGCAGATAAATGCAATATCCCTCAAAAGAAGGAAATCTGGGGGTGTCATCACGAGGAACGGATAGGGCTTCAGTGCAGCGGGGAAGCGGGGCAGGGCACGTCCGCATGTTGAGCGAGGTGGTCCGGATGCATGTTGCGATAAATCGACTGCTGAGGTGTCAGCCACAACTGGCCGCGCTCGGCGCTCCCGCGCTGACTCCCGTTACCAGCTGAAAGCTGGGACGCTGATGCGAGCGTGTCAGCCCAACCAGTGCCCCCGCACTAAATGTACCGCTTGATCCACCGCCAGATAACACCAGGATATTTACCGGCCGCTACCGGCCGCTAGTTTGATGCCATCAAAAAACTCAGGAGATCGCTGGGCGAAGCCCGGCATGTCGGTGGCGACGAGGCTCACCCGGTTGGCCTAGCCATCGGGGAGCGCCGTGGATATGACGCCTTGTGGCGCGATATGGCGAGGAGCCGACCACAACCTGTTAGCACCAAACACGCCAACAGGGCGCTGATCAACCGCATGCCCGGGTCCAGTAAGCGAACGCATCGATTCTCGATGCCGTTTCGATCGGCCGTAGCTTCCAACCGTAGTCAGAGCGGAGCGGGCGCTTTGCGGAAGGCGATCGCAAAACGGTTCCAGCCGTTGATGGCGATGATCAGCAATGTCAGGTCCGCGATCTCTTGTTCTGTGAAATGCGGCGATACGGTATTCCAGACCGCATCAGGGACATGTCGATCGCCGATCAGCGTAAGTGCCTCGGTCCACAGCAAGGCAGCGCGCTCGCGCTCCGAAAAGAACGACGTTTCCTGCCAGGCACTCAATACAGCGAGACGGCGATCATTCTCGCCCCCTTTGCGCGCATCACTGCTGTGCATGTCCATGCAGTATGCGCAACCGTTAATCTGGGATGCACGCAGACGTACCAGCTCGATCAACGGTTTTTCCAACGAGCTTTTGGCTACGCGCTGTTCCAGGCCCATCATGGCCTTGATGGCTTCCGGGCTGGCTTTGTAAAAGTCGAGACGCTCGCTCATATGAATGAACTCCCGTGATCTACTTGGATAAGCTCGTTCCGTTGTCGACGGTGATTTCCATGTTGAAGCAGATCCATTATTTAGCGCTTTTTCCAGTCATATCTCCAGTGTGATAAAGGCAAGTAGGGCTTTCGATATCGGATATTCTTTCGTTGACTACGAGCTTGATCCATACGTGGATGGCCTGGAGTCGAGCCTTCTGAAAGACGAAGCAAAACATTGGCGTAAGTGGCCCGATATATGCAGCATCCCTCCCGTATCGGATTAGGGTAAATCGGCAGTATCGAGGGGCTGCTTTCGCAGCCATAGCGCCCGCGCAACCACCCACAACAGCAAGGTTAGGGCGATCCATGCAAACCAGTTGCCGAGCTTCTGATAGAGGGTGGCTGCATGGGCGACGGGCACTTCAGTGACCAGCGTGACAAATGGAGCCGTGTTGGTGCGCACCTCTGCGAGGATGCGTCCCCGGTTGTCACTCACGTAAAGGCTGCCGTTCTTGGCGGCGCGAACAATGCTGAAGCCGTTCTCGACGCCGCGCATCAAGGCAATGTGTCCATGGAAGATCCAGTCCACATTGAAATCCCACGCGGGGACAAGCATGAGCCCCGCTCCGGCTTTGCCGTAGCGGCGCGACAAACCAGTGAAGTCCATGTCCTTGCAGATAGCTATGCCCCATAGGCCTGTTGGCTGCGATATCAATGTCATCGCCTTACCGGGCGTGAACTTCAGTTCGAATGGTGGGAGCATGTGCTCCTTGTGGTATTCCAGCGGCGCCGCATGCGGGATATACACGCGGGCGGCGTTGTATTCGGCGCTTGTCGCCCTATGATCCAAACCCGCGGCCAGGATTACATCGTTCCGATCAGCAGTGGCCTGCAATACGGCATCAGAGTGGGGGCGTTCGCCATCTGTCACGGTACCGATTTTCTCTGGTATCACGACCACCTTGGCACCTTTTACCGCAAGCTTGGCCGCTTCATCCGCATAGGCCTGCAGCAGGTGTGCTGTGGGCGAGCCCTTGCCAGCTACATCATCGTTGCCTGGTGCATCCGATGCTACCAATCCAACCTTCAACGACTGGCCCCCGATGGGGGACATCAGGCGCACAGTGCCAAAAACCAGGACGGCCGCAATAACAGCGATGTCTGCCCCGACAACCCATAGCGCCCGCTTGGTTGCGTTGCGATACAGGTAGATGCCGATCACCACCGCCGGCGAAAACGACAACAGCAGAAAACTCATGCCCCAAGGGCCGGTCACCGACGCCAATTGAAGAAAGGGAAGGAAGCGAAGCTGTGTATACGCCAAGCTGATTGCCGTACCCGAGGAACTGGCCAGGTTGACGATGTATTCGAACGACACCCATGTCGCCGGCAGCGCCAGGAGCGCGCTGATGTAGGCGCCGCGGCGCAGTAACGCCCGGAAAAGTAGAGTGGCAATGGAGAACACCAGCGCCATGACGCTGAAGTTCATCAACAGATCTACGATGGGCACGTCAATAAGCCCGTGCAGGTAACGCCACATAGTGAACATGCCGATGAACCATGCAGCGAACGCCAGGCCGGCTGTTCGCCAAGCCGATACCCGCGTAGCGATCAGCAACACGGGCATCGGTGCCAGCCACATCAGCGGCCAGAGCGGCTCCATGCCCGTTCCCCACCAGAGGAGTAATGCAGTGAGCACGATAGCGATGGCGCTAGTGCTGACGCGTTTAGGGTCAAGCCAGGATGCCATGGAAGTATCTCCGGAATGATCGATGACGGTGGCGGCAGTGCAAGTGCGGGACGGCTACCCCAGGAAGAAGGGGAAGAATGCGGCTGGCGCTCTATTTATTGGACGGCTATACCACTTCTAACTGGCGGATAGATAGCCGTTTGAGCATCTGGGCATCGCCAATTAGGCCGCTGCCCAAGGCTTCGAGCCGAGGGGTAATGCCCGAGGCCATTGGCCTTCCGGGTGATCAAGGAGCTCGTTGTTCACGCCATTTCCACACAGACGCGTGCTAACGTCGTTGTGCTCAAGGGGAATTCAGGGACTCTTCTCAGTCGGCCAGGATTGGTCCATCTGCTGCATCAAGCATGGGTCGCCGAAGTGTTCGGCGTCCTCTTGGTTTCCTGCTGGTTGGCTGTCTCTCTGGCTTAGGGCTGGCGTACTTCATGAAGTTTTTGTTGGCAATCGGGCGACAGTTCGGCTGTCGTGACGTCTTGCGCGCGAGCTTTTCTCCCTGGAGCAAGATCGGTAGTCATTCGACGCACGAATAAACTCATCGCCGTATGGCAGAAGTCGCGTATTGAGTTCGACCCTGTCACCGGACTGAAGGCTATGAGTTGCGTCCCTTCCACTAGGAGAGAGCCAATATGCGCATTCAGATCACTCGTTTAGGTTATTTGCTGGCGTGTAGCGTGTCATCGTTGCTTGCCATGTCTTATGGCAGCGCTGTTTTCGCGGCACCCGTAACAGGGACTGCAAAGGTAAAACTGACCCACGTATTCGCGACGTTGCAGACCGGCCAGCCCGACCCCAAGCCTGCAGATACCGCCGCCTGTCGCAAACAGGTGTCTTCGCCGAACTCCCGGTACTTGGGTGTAACCGTCACGAGTCGCTACTCCATCGATGCCAAAACCTTGATCATGAGCGCGTCATCGTCGCTACCGTCGCCGCACGCCACGCAGCCGCTGGAGCTCACCATTCCGCTTTCGCCGCTCGGTCTTGCGAATCAATATGCTTTCGGCGCATTCCGTCCGGCCGCGCTGCCTGACAACTATGTGCTGTTCTCTGTCGGACTCGATTTCAAGGGAGCGAAATCGTCGGTGTTGGTTCTTAATGCGGGTAAGGATTACAACTGTCTTGTCACCAGCGACCCGGCGCCGTTCAAGAGTGGGTTGAGCGCAAAGCTCGGGGCCGATCAAAAGTAACGTTACTCAACAGTATCTGCAGGCGTGGCGCGTTATCTTTGGTTGGCGCGCCACGCTTTGTGGCCTTTGTTCCCGGTGGTGATGACAAAGGCTCTACACGATACGTACCTGGTTGACATTGTTTTTGGGGTCTAGCCAGAACGCTTCGTTCGCAAAGCGTCCAAAGATCTCGCGTGGCAGGATGGGCTGGCGTTCGATTGCCTCTACCTTCGGACGAACGGAATGCAGGCCGGGCATGCCGACGCGGGCATCGAACTCGTCCGCGTTGTATTCGATGTGGTCGAAATCGTGCTCGAACCAAGGTTCGTCGAGGAATTGGTAGACCGCGCGCACCGCCGTGGCCGGATCGCTCACCAGGCTTTCATAGGTCAGCATCAGCAGATGGTTTTGTGCATGCGGGCCGTAAAATGCCTCCTTGGTGGCCTGGTAGGCAAAACCCACCATGCCGCGTGGATCCGTCAACGCCTCAACGCGCGAATACACCGTGGTGTTGGTGTCGAAGCGAAACACCTTGCTGACGCTGACCGGTTGCCTGCGCACCAGTCGCTCCATGCTATCCAGCACCCATGCCAACTGGCGTACGCACGCGATGACCTTCACCCCAGGGAACAGCGTGTTGAGCAATTGCATTCGGCTGCACCATAGCCGGCTGGTGTCGAACATCACGTCGGCGCCAGCTTGAACTGAGTAGAAGTTCTCGACTAACCCGCGCAAGAGTGCGATGCGCTGTTCGTCGGAAACATCGAACGAAAAATCGTTCTTGCTGCTGGCTTCTGCCATCACCACGCCCATGATGTCTGCAAGCGGGCTGGTCATGCCTGCCCGGAAGCGCGGATTCTGGTTGAGGATGGCAGCCAGCAGCGTGGTGCCGGCGCGCGGCAGCCCGGAAATGAAGTGGAACTTCCGTGGCGGCTTGTTGGCGTCTGGCGTAGCTGGCATGTGGGTGCTCCTCTCAATCGGTGACGTGGGTAGCAAGGGGGCGTTGCAAGCTAGCGCCCGGTTCAGGGCGCGCGTGCCGTCGATGCACGCACACGCATTTCATAGCCGACTTCGACCATGCTGGCTTCCCCCTTGCCCAGCACGCGAAGCAGCAGCTCCTCGGTGGCACGCTTGCCCATTTCGCGCACCGGCTGGTGGACGGTGGTCAGCAATGGCCACACCTGTGTGGCGATCGTGGTGTCGTCAAAGCCGCAGATGGATATGTCGCCCGGAACCGAGACACCGGCCTCTGCCGCGGCCCAGATCGCGCCGACGGCCATGTCGTCGTCGGCTGCGAAAATGGCGGTCGGCCGCTGCTTTAGCGCGAGCAACCGCCGCGCTGCGGCCACGCCGGACTCGAATGAAAAACGACCCTGCACCATGTACGCAGGGTTTTCCTTCAATCCCACGCGCTTCAAGCCGTCGCGGTAACCGGCGAGGCGCCAGATGCCAGCGCCGTGCTTGGGATCACCAAGGATGTGGGCGATGCGGCGGTGGCCCAGCGAGGCGAGATGCTCCACCATTGCTGCGGCAGCTTCGCGCTCGCGTAGCATCACGCCGATGCAGCCCTTGGGTTGGCGCGGAGCGATCGAGGCAAACGGAAGCTCACTCTTGCGCAAGTGTTTGAGCAGTCCCGGATGATCGGTGATGGGGGGCGTAAGGATCAGTCCATCAGGCTGATGCCGCGAGAGGATGCCCTCGACACGCTCGACAAAATCCGGCGCCGTCGAAACCAACGGCTGCACCATCATGCTGTATTGCTTGGCCTCGCACGCCTCCAGCACGCCCGCCTGGACTTCCATGATGTAGCTCGGCGACAGGTTGTCATAGAGCAGGCCGATCATGAAGGACCGGTTCGTCGCCAGGCTGCGTGCCGAGGTGAGCGGCCGGTAGTTGAGTTCTGCTACGGCCGAAAGCACGCGCTCGCGTACTGAGTCGCGCACGTTCGGCTCGTTGTTGAGCACGCGCGATACAGTCTTCTTCGAGGTCTCCGAAGCACGGGCGACATCGTTGATGGTCACGCGTGACATGGAAGTCTTTGCATCTTCAATGATCTGTTCCCTGCGTGGCGGCAGCCGGAACGCTTTGGGTCGGAACGTTCCACCCGCTTACTTCGACCACTGGCATGGTTGTTCCCTGCGATGCGTATCGCGCGGTCAAAACCATCGACTCGCCGGGCCAAAGCGTGACGTCATTGTCATTCCACCGTATCGGCAGCGCAAGGTTGCCATGTGCACCGCGCCTGATCGACACGTGCTGAAACAGCGCCACGGCTTTGGAGGATGCAGGCACCGACAAGGTGACCGTCGTGACGTCATCGTTTCCCTCGCGCTGCGTGGTTGCGCGGACCACACTGGTCGCGGACGGCAGGGAGCGCAGCGCGGTCAGGTCCGCGTACTGCGTCAGCGGTGTGAGGTACCAGTTCGAACGCGCCCAGTCGAGCACATCCGGTCGCGTGGACAGCCAGTAGACGTTGCGACTGACTGGCTTACCGTCGGAAGAAGCGAGGTCAAGCTCGATGAAGTAGGTGCGAGATAGGCCGGCGATGGCCGGCAGCGTCACCAATGGCTGCGTGCGGTTCCCCGCGAGGTCGATGTTCTGCAGGTGTTTCTCGTAACGCACACTACCGTCCAGATTGCGTACACGGATATGCGCTTGCAGGTCATGGACACCTTCAAGTGTGTGGTTCACCAGCACGATGCCGTTCGAGTCGTAGGCATACTGGATGTGTACCCGCTCGTTGGCTTTCTTGGCGCCGAAATAGGCGCCGCCGGGATTCATGAAGTAGTCGTACAGATGCCAGTGCAACGAAGGCCACGCGTTGTTGAGCATCCAGTAGATCACGCCAGTTGCCGGCTGGGTGGCATCCATGTGTGCGTTGAACGCCTCGAACTGCGCGCGGACGTTGTCGTAGTTGTCGAGCTGGGCCTTGGCGACATAGTCGGCAAGGCTGGTGGGTGCGCCGTAGCGATGGGCCAGTGCTGTGTCGAACGGGGTCAACACAGCGAATGTCGACCAGTCCGCGGAGGCGTGGTATTGCCGCACCTCCGGATATTTCCATAGCGCTTCCTGCTCCTGCGGCGACAGCATGCGTAGCAGGTCTTCCAGCCGCGGGATGTCGGCGCCCGCACTGACCTCGGAATCGAAGCCAAACGCGCCGCCCAATTTGTCGGCGTACCAATAGGCTGGCGGTATCCATGCGTATGGGCCGGCCATCTTCATGCCGGAAGGGCCGGCTTCGGCGGTTCCCTGGTCGGCGGCTGCCGAGATGATGGGCAACGACCAATCCGCCGCGCGCAGCGTATTGACATACATCTTCGCAATAGGCGGCGGAGGCGCATTATCGCTGCCGATCAGGAAGCCGATCACCGATGGATGATTGCGCAGGAGGCGTGCTTCGCTGGCCATGGAGTCTTCGGCCACTTTCATGTCAGCAGCGCTCCAGGGTTCGCCGCCAGTCTTGGCCGCCGATTCCCATTTGTCGCAGCATTCCCAGCCCACCAGGATCAGAATGCCGTCGCGGTCGGCCAGATCGTAGAAACGCTGGTTTTCCAGCTTGCCTTCGCTGCGGATGGTGTTGAGGCCGAGATTGAGGATGTAGCTGAATTCGGCTTCCATGCGAACGGGGTTATCGCGCAGGAACATATCCGGCGCCCAGCCGCCGCCGCGGATCAGCACGGGTTTCCCGTTGATGAAGAACTGACGATAACCCTGCTTGGTCAGGCTCGAACTCACGCTGCGTATGCCGAACGTTGTCGCGGCCCGGTCGGAGGTTGCGCCATTGACCGTAGCAGTCATCTCAAGTTGGTATAGCGGATGTTCGCCCATGCCAACGGGCCACCAGATTTTCGGATGATCCAGCGCGAGGCCCGGTGTTGTCTTGGGCGAGAAAGAAACGATTTGTGTTTGTCCGGGCGCGAGATGGATGGTTTGTTGTACTGGAACGCCGGCTACGGTGCCGGTGATGGTCGCATCATGAGCTACCGCATCGAGGTTCTTCGCTTCCACTTTCACGTCCAGCGTGGCGCGGGAGAGATCGGGCAGCGACAGCGTTGAAAGAACCTGTGGAAAGCGCAACGCGACCGGTCCGGTCTGCATGATGTCCACGCCACGCCATGGGCCCATGTTGTTGTCCGGGGGCGTGGGGTTCCAGTCCACCCATCCCATCGACAGGCTCATTCGTGGATCAGCCGGATGCACGCGCATGGCGAGAATGTTGGCGCCTGCGTGTACCCAGCGCGTCACGTCGAACGCGTGCACGGGATAAGCTCCGGCGACATCGGCATGGTCAGCGACCAGATGCCCATTTATCCACACATCAGCGCTGGCGATCATGCCGTTGGTGCGCAACAGCGTATGCCGTCCTGCCACGTTCTTCGGCAGTATGAACTCGGCGCGGTACCACCACGGCGTCACAAAGAGGGTGCCGCTGGAGTCCGGCACTTGCACCGCACGCAGGTTGTCGCCGTAGAACACGTCGTTCTTGTACACGCCGTTTTCCAACAGTCCGGCCATGACCGTCGCCCGGCCGCTGACGGGGTACCACGCTTCGGTGGAGAAACCCGCAGAGGAGATGTCGGCACCGCTTTGCTGCGCTTTCGCGCTGTCTTGCATTTGCCAACGACCGATGGGGGTGATGGAACCGGCATCGATGCCTACCCGAGTGGGGGCATAGGTCGTTTGGGCGCGTGCGGCTGGCATGGCCGATAGCGCCATCGCGGCGATCGTCCAAAGTACGTACTTGGCTGGAGTTTGCATGGCGTCACTGTTTCTCAAGATAGGTTTCGCGTATTTCAACGGGAGCGAACGGCCAGGACCGGTTGAGCTTGGCCCATGCGGCAAATACCACGAGGCCAGCGACGATCCATATACCGGACAGGATCAGCGACAAGGTGGAGGCAGACACATACACATAGAGCCATCCCAGTAGCGCGATCACGCATGGCACGGGGTACAGCCATTGCTTGTACGGGCGCTCAAGATGGGGCTGCCGCTGGCGCAACACGACCAATGCGGCGATCTGCGCGATGGACTGCACGATGATGCTCGCGGCCAGCAGCATGTTGATCACTTCAGTCAGATCAAAAAACGTGCCGATGGCCGTCACCACGCCCATCGTGAGCAACGCCACGTGCGGGAAGCCGTGCTTGGCGTGAAGACGTCCAAACACGGACAGGAACACCTTGTCGTGCGCTGCCTGGAAGGGCACGCGCGAGCCACCTAACAGGCCGGTGTACACCGAGGCGAATGCAGTCACGATGATCAGGATGGTCATGATGGCGGCGGCCGAATGTCCCCAGCTACGTTCCACCACCAGCGAAGCCACCGACTTGGATCGGGCGATTTCCTGCCACGGCGCCACACCAAGCACGCTGATGTTGAGGAGCAGGTAGACAAACATCATCGCGATCACCGAGGCGATGATGGAGCCGGGCATCGTTCGGGCCGGGTTGCGCAATTCGTCGCCGATGTAGGCGGTGGTGTTGTAGCCGAGATAATCGTAAATGCCGATGATCAGCCCTGCGCCAAGTCCCAGGAAAAAGCGGCTGCCAAACGTGTCGGCCGGATACGCAAAGGCGAAGCTCGCATGGAAATGTGAGAAGCCTGCCGCCGCCACGCCGACGACGGAAACCAGCATGATGATCCACAATGCGATTGTGATCGCACGAACCGATTCGATGCGGCGATAGAGCAGCCAGGTGACGACGGCAGTCGCCGCCAGGCCAATGACGTGTACCGGCCACCAGCCCAAGTTGGGGAAAAAGAATTCCAAATACTCCACCATGCCGATGATGCCCGTGGACATCAGCAAGGGAATCGCCAGCAACATCGTCCAGATGAAAAGGAACGGCATCAGTTTGCCGGTGCGGTACTGGAACGCTTCGCGCAGGTAGACATAGGTGCCGCCGGAGCCGGGCATGGCCGCTCCGAGTTCGGCCCAGACCAGACCATCGGCCATGGCCAGGATGGCACCGGCGATCCAACCGATGACCGCCTGCGGACCGCCCATCGCAGCGACCATGATAGGAATCGTGATGAACGGCCCGATGCCGCACATCTGAGTCATGTTGATTGCCGTTCCCGAGAACAGGCCGATGGAACGATGAAAGGCGTTGTCGCGAACGTTCTGGGGCGCGTTGGAGTCCTGCATGCTTGCCTTGTCGTGGTGAGGTGCGAAGGGGACGGAATTGCACATGCTCAAGCGTTGTTGCTTCACGTCTTGCCGCGATCGGCACCTTCCCCTGCACGCTGGGGAGAGTGCCGATCACTGCAAGCCGTGAAGTAATGCTGCCATCGTCAAGCTCTGGCGATTACCACTGCCCCCGCACGCCCAACATGAACATGCGCTCGGAGAACGTCGAGTGGGCAGCTTGGTCAGGCCATACGAGGTAGTAATGCTGGTACTCGTTGGTGAGATTGGTGCCGTCCAGGAACACTTCGGCGTATTTGTTGAACTTGTACGAAATCGACGCGTCGAGATACTTCTGCGGCGCTTCGTACATCTCCATGCCGGTGATGCCGCCCACGCTGTCCATCACCGCTCGCCGCGAACGGTAGTTGTAGGCGAGGCGTGCCTGGAAGTGATCGCTTTGATACCAAAGGATAAAGTTGCCGGACTCGGTGGAGTTGTCCTGGAATGGAATTTTGTTGCCAGCCAAGTCCTTTTCGCCTGAGTTGCTTGGTGCATAGGTGGCGTTCACCTCTATGCCCGTCTTGGACAAAAGGCCCGGCAGGAAGGTAAAGCCTTGGCGATAATCGAACTCCGCACCCTGGATGCTGTTGCCGGTGCCCTGCACAGGTTCGGTGATGACAATGCAATGGTTGCGAACCACGCCGTCCTCGTCGGGCAGGGTGCAGTTGGTCACACTGCCGTCCTTGATGAAGCTTTCCACGTTGATGCGGAATAGGGCGAGGCTGAGCATGCTGGTCGGGTTGATGTAGTACTCCAGCGATGCGCCGTAGTTGGTGGAGCGCCACGGGTTGAGGTTCGGGTTGCCGGTCGATGTGCCATTGGCGACGCGGAAGATCGGACCCTGCGGCGTTTCCGCCAGCGAATAATTCAACTGCAAACCGCCGCCCCAGGTGCTGAGGTCAAGCGGCATCATGTTCTTGGAGGCGGCCAGTCGAAACTTCAGGCTGTCAGTTAGATCCAGCGAGAAGTTGGCCGATGGCAGCACGTCCTGATAACTGCGTTTGGTGAGGGACGTGCCGGCTTCGACAGGTTCGTCACCATACGCACCCGGGGCGCCACTCAAATACTGCGTGACGTTGAGATTGGTATGAATCATTCGTACGCCGACGTTGCCGCTGTAAGGCATGTCGCCGAGCGTGCCGTTGAAATCGGCCTGCAGATAGCCCGACAACTCCTTCAGTTGCACGGCCCAGGTCGTTCCCGGCTCACCCACCTCGACGGTATCGGGGTAAAGCGATTTCCAGTACGAAACGGGATTGATCATGGCGTTGGGATCGACCGCCCAGAAATTGATGCCCGAGCCAAGCAGGTCGGTGTATTCCTTCCAGTTGCCTGACAGTGGTGCAGCGGTTTTGGGCATCTGCAACGCGGATAGCGGTCCTGCCCGGTAGTAACCCAACGCGTTGCCAGCGGTGCAGGAGCCACTGTTCAAGACCACGTCGGCACCGACATAGCGCACCAGACATCCATTCGGATCGCTGGCGCCCATGCCTGCATAGACCGGTGTTTCCAAGGTCCAGCCGATGTTGCTGGCATTACGGATGCTGTTGCGCACACCGAATTCGAGCTTGATACCGTCCTGGAAATCGAATTGCCCGTCGAAGCGCAATGCATTCAGTGCCACTTTGCGGTTGTAGTCGCCGGAGGACTCCAGTGTCTTCATCGTCCAGCCGTTGGGGTTGGCGAAATCAGCAGCTAGCGAGGGAGGCATGCTGACCGTGATGTAGCGGCCACCGAAGTTCGCGATGATCGGTACCGTGTTCTGCGGAACGCCGTTGGCGTTGAACACGCGGTTGCCGCCCAATTGCGCCGGATAGACGAAGGTGCCGGGCGGCACGGCGCTGTCGGGTACGCCGGGCATCAGCACGTTAGGCCACAAGGCGCCGTCGGAATCGGAGATGTTGAGGTCGGTTTCAACGTTCGACTGAGACGCCGTGTCATGGATGCCGCGCACGCTTGCCGTGAACGGGCCCCCGTTGTCGTAATCCAACTGCAGGTTGAAGTTCTTCGCAACGGAGCTTTTCTGGATGATCTGCGAATACGACTCCACGTCGCCCGGCCACTTCTCATATACCTGCGTGGTATAGATCTGCGAGCCCTGCCAACCTGGTTCCGGCGTGCCGTAGGAACCAAGGGCGGGGCTGCCGGTATCGCGCGATTGCAGCGGCACGTAGGTCGCACCCTGCCAGTTAGTGGAGTTGAACTGGATGCCGACATTGCGATCGAACTCGCGTTGTTGCGAGTAGAAGTAATCGCTGGTCATGGTCAAGCCGTTGCCCAGGTCCATCTGGAACGACGCATTGCCGGACTTGCGCTTGCGCTGGGTCGTGATGTCGTTGAGGCCGATGTCCTGGCTGCCCATGAAGACGCCGTTGGACTTGCCGTCGCCATTGACGTCCACGCTGCCGTCGGCGTTCTGCACGATCTTCGACGGGATCGGTGCGCCGTTCCACGGGGTCAGGAAACCGTTGTAGCCGCCCGCACTTGCCGCGTTCTCGCCATTGAGCACGACGCCGTACTGGTCGAGGCCCTCGGTTGAGTTCACTCGGGTGGTGTTGGAGAAATCGGCAGCGACCAGCAGGCCCCAGCGGCCATGGTCGTTGTACGAAATAAGGCCGTTGCCCTCGGGTCCCCATTGCCGCGTAGTGGTGCCACGCTCTCCATCGGCGGAATAGCTGTAGGTGAATCCGCTGGGGAGATCCCAGGGGCGATAGGTGTGCAGGTCGATGGCACCACTGATGCCGCCATCGGTTTCGTTGGCGGTGGATGATTTGACCACGTCCACACTGTGGAACAAGGTGGACGGTAACATGGTGAAGTCAGGCTGCTGCGAGTCGATCTGGTCCGCCGTGATGAATACTTCGCCGTTCAACATGGTGCCGACCTGCGGCAGGCCGCGTACGTCCACCGAGGTACCCACGCCAGCGTCACGGTTGATCTGCACGCCGGTCACACGCTGCAGCGAGTCGGTAATCGTGGTGTCAGGCAACGCGCCGATGTTTTCCGCCGTGATGCTGTCCTGAATATTTGGAGCCTCGCGTTTCAGATCAATGGCACGCATCTGCGATGCGCGCACACCGGAGACAGACACGGTCGACAAGGTGAGTGCGTTCTTCTGCGCGTCATTGCCATCGGTTTTCTTGGTGTCGGATTTCTTGGTATCGGTTTTTTTGGCGCCGGGTGACGCCTGTGCCGTTTGCGTTGTGCTGGCCTGCGTTGCCTGGCCGCTTGCCTGGGTGTCGGCGAATGTCGACGCTGCAGCCGACGTCGACACGATAGCGAACAGCGACATGGTGATGCCGAATGACAGTGGATGCTTGCGAAGTACAGTGGACATGCGCTTTAGCCTCGTTGGTATTACCTGTCGAACTTCAGGTGCTCCGTGGTATTTCAAAAACGATGCGGCCCAGCGGTGCCTGCCAGTTCGCACGCCGTTGTGATGCAACTTCTCGATGTCCCCAAACTTGGCCTCGTGCCAAGGTGAACTACTTGTTTCCACTGCCCAGGACGCGCGCCCCGTGCAGCGCTTATTTCAAAAACGTCAACCGCGCCAATGCCCACTGGCCACGGCGCGGATCGCCAGTAGCAAAGATGCATAGGTTGCGAACGCCGGCCCCCACCGGCATGGCAACGCTTGCGTCAAGACGACTCTGCCCCGGTGCTTGTTGCATCGCGCTATCCAACGGCAAGCGGGCGAGCAGGGTTCCTGTGCAAGAATCGACATGAATCTCGAACTCGCCAGCCGCGTTGGACGCATGGCGTACCACTGCGTCCTTGGCCTCATCGCCGAAGCGCCATGCGATGCGCTCGACGGTGATCGCGACATGTGTGATGCCATGCAGCGGCACGTGCGCCCACAGCCAGCACATGTTGCCGATATCTACCGAATAGACCGGGCTTGGTCCATGGGCCGGCTTGTTACCTTCCAGTCGAGAAGCCGGCTGCTTGGAGCAGGTTGCAAGCGCATTGCTGTCGCGGCTCAGCACCGTTGTTTCATCCAGCCGCTGCGTGCGCGGCGTGGCGAGTTCGAAGCCATCTGGTGCAAACGTTGCGGCGCGTACGGTTGCGTTGCCCGAGAGTGTGAGCGGCCGTGCGTAGGGTGTGGATTGGTGGGTCGGCTCGGAACCATCCGTCGTGTAACGGATCGTTCCGAATGGCGCCTGGTTGGATATCTCGATCCGGAACGTGCCGTTGCCGGTCGCCTCTACCTGGAAGGCGGGTGCGAACGCACTGTCGGCATAGTCGATGCCGAGTGCGCGGTAACGCGCCAGTTCGGCCGGCATGCGACGCAGAAAGGCGTTCCAGTCGTGTGCGCTCGACGGCGACCAGCCAAGCTCCGACAGCGCGGCGATGCGCGGGAACACCGCATGCTGGTCGTGCGCAAAGGTAAGCATCTGCTCGGTCCAAAGACCGGCCTGCACGCCGATGATGCGCTTGGCTTCGGTTGTGCTTGCACCGTTCGGGATGACGATCGTGTCATAGGCTTGCCGCAATGTTGCGGCGGGCGGCGGACCCGCCCATTCGTCGGGTAGGTCGGATTGATAGTGATCGAAGTACAGCGATTCCTGTGGTGTCATGACCACGTCGTGGCCTTGCTTGATAGCGGCGAGCGCCACACGTTCGTTGTCGTTACCGTGCCACGACATCACCACGGCCGATGCGGGAAGCGTTGCGCCGGCGACCAGTTCGTCGTCCCAGCCAACTGGCGTGCGCCCGTGTTTGACGAGATACGCGGCGACCTGATTCGTAAACCAGCCCTGTAGCTGATCCATGTTCGCCAGGCCCAGCCTGTGCATCTGCGCGCGCAAGTCCGGCGATGCGTTCCATTGCTGCTTGTCGGCTTCGTCACCGCCGATCGAGATGTATCGGGAGGGGAAAAGCCGCATCACCTCATCGAGCACATTGTCGACAAACTGCAAGGTCTTTTCGTCGGGCTTGAGCAACCATGGGCTGACGCCCCAGTCGGTCCACACCGGTGGGCGTTTGCCCGTGACGCCCAGCCACGGATAGGCGGCGATGGCTGCCTGCGAATGGCCGGGAAGATCGATTTCCGGCACCACCTCCACATAGCGCTCGGCGGCATACCGCACAATGTCGCGCGCCTCGGCCCCTGTATAAAACCCGCAATAGGGCAGGTGGGACGAGCCGGTCAGTTCGCTATCGAGGCCCGCCGCCTTGCGGCATGCGCCTATTTTCGTGAGCTCGGGATACTTGGGGATCTCAAGACGCCAACCTTGGTCTTCAGTCACATGCCAGAGCAACACGTTCAACTTGTTCAGCGACATCCAGTCGATCAGCTTCTTGATGTCTGCCACGCTCTGGTAGTGCCGCCCGGAGTCGAGCAACAGCGCGCGCCACGCGAAACGCGGGTGATCGTCGATGACGCCATCGGCAACTTCGACGGGCGCGCCACGTGTCCATCCGGGTGGCGTCAGCAACTGCCACAAAGTGACGCTGCCGTAAAAAGCACCGCGCGGTGTACGCGCTGTGACCAGGATGCCGCGGTCATTCACCGTGATGCGATAACCGGCTTCGCCCGCGACATCAGCGCTTGGATTCACATCGAACGTGATCGCAGGATGCGCGGCTCCCGTCGTCGCCATGCGCAAGTGCAAGCCGTTGATGTCGGCCACACGTTGTACAAACCGTTCGGCGATGGACTGCGCTTGTTGGCGTTGCGCACCGCGCACCGAGACTATCGCACCATCCGCGATGTCGACGGCGCCTGATCCGGCAGGGCTGACCATGGCCGGCTGCGGCAGCAACGACCACTTGGGAACGGTGGCTGCCGCGTGGGCCGCACTCGTGATCGCCAGGCACGCGATGACCAGGCAACGGAAAAATGTGGATGTCGCGATAGGGCTCATGCGCCCACGTCACCTGCTACGGCAGGCCGTAGCGCTCCAGACAAGCGATGCTTGAGGTACCACTGGGCCGCGCCCTGCACACCGTGGCGGCCGTGCTCGGTCACCCATACCGGCACTTGCGACAGCAGCGCGCGCGCGCTGCGTCCATGCAGGAATCGCTCCTCGAAAGCGCTGTGCTTGAGCAGTTCAAAGATGGAAGACAAGAAGCCGCCGGCGAGATACACGCCGCCTGTGGCCATGAACGCCATCGCGAGATTGCCAGTAAAGCTTCCCAGCGAGGCACATAAAATTTCCACCGCTTCCACGGCTTGCGCATCGCTGTGGGCAACAGCTGCCAGTGTGATGGCTTCGGGCGTCGCCAGCTTCGGCGTTTCCCCGTGCAACGTACACAGGCTTGTGTAGACGGTCAGCAGGCCGGGGCCCGACACGATGTGTTCAAACGCTATGTAGCCACCTTGCGGTGCCAACTGCGCCAGAATCTCGCGTTCGCGCACCGAATTCGGTGCGTAATCCATCTGGCCAGCTTCTGTCGTCAATACGATGCCGCCGGCAGGACCGGGAACATGTGCCGCTGCACCGAGGCCAGTGCCGGGTCCGATCACTAAGGTCGGCCCCCTTGAAGGCGTGTCCGGTCCGCAAAGGTGGCGGCCGTCGTCAACAAGAGAGCCATTGAGCGCATAGGCCAGCGCCTCAAAGTCATTGAGTACAGCAACTTCATCCAGGCCAAGCGTGTGACGCAATTGCGTCAGATGGATGGGCCAGGCGAGGTTGTCGTTCACGACTTCGTTGCCCATGATCTGCCCCGCGCAGGCGAGCACGCAGTGCTTCACGGGGACTTGTACGTCAGCATCGACAAAGGCTTGCAACAGCTCCGACAGTGTCTGGAACGCCGCACACGCGAACACTCGGTAGGCGAGCGTTTCGATCCCCCGAGTCCCGTCATGCGAGGTACGCATCAACGCAACACGCGCATGCGTGCCGCCAATATCGGCCGCCAAAAACGGCATCGCCACTATCCCCGCCATCCGATCCGAATGGTCCATTGCCACGTTCAGCGCACCCCTCGCTGTGGAACTGTTACCAGCGTGTAACGTAATTGACACCGGTGTCAAGCGGTGGCGCAACATGTTACGAAAAGGCCTGGGGGCGTCACTGCAGCACAGGTGCTTGTTACTTCACCGGGTAACGGACGAATAAAATCCGCGACGATGCGCTTGTAAAAAATTCCGTCCGATTGCGACTCACCTGATAGTAAGCCCACGGATTCCGGACCATGCCGACGAGCGATGTACGCTTCCAGCGCCTGCTGGACGACAATCAAGGACGTCTCGAACGGCTGGCCCGGCAATATGCCGATCCGGCCGACTGGCAGGACCTACTGCAAGACATCCACGTGCAGTTATGGCTGAGCCTGGACAGCTTCGACGGCCGCGCCCAATTATCCACCTGGGTTTACCGGGTAGCCTTGAACACGGCCATCAGCCATCGCCGCAAGCCCCGCATGCCGCTGGGTGGCGAGATTTCCAACCATCTTGGCGATAGCGGCGCAACGCATGATTCGCTGGATGTATTGCGTGAGTTTCTCGCATCGCTGGGTGCCGTCGACCGCGCCTTGTTGCTGATGGATCTGGAAGACATGACGCGCGAGCAGATCGCCGAGGTGATGGGACTCAGCTGCGGCGCCGTCGCCGTGCGCATGACCCGCCTGAAACAGCAATTCAGCCAGCGCTACCTGGAGCCCTAAGCCATGAGCTGGAAAGATCTCCAAGATCAGTGGAAGCGCACTACGGTAACGCCGCTATCTGCCTCCACTGTCCAAGATACGCTTCGTCGCGCACAACGATTGCGGCGACGAATCCTGTGGCGCGATGGTGTGGAAACCGTCGTCGCCCTTGCGATGATGCCAATCGTATTCGGTTGGCTACGCGATGCTGTGCACGCGGGCCTGTTGCTGATGGAAGCATCGGCGGCGCTTCTGCTTGCATGGTTGTTCTACGTGCCATGGCGATTGTGGCGTGCGCGGCGCCTTTTGCCCCGCAACGATCCCGGCTTGCCCCTGTTGCGCTATCTGGAACTCCAGAAGCAAGCCATGCTGGCGCAAGCGCGCATGCTTGAGCAGATCGTATGGTGGTACATCGCGCCCTGCATGGCGGGCATCGCCGGCCTGACCGTGGGTAAACACGGATTGACGCGTGGTGTGCTTATCTATCTCGCCATAGTGCTTGCGTTTTGCGTTGTCATCGAACGTCTGAACAAGCGCGCCGCCAAGCACAATTTCCGCCGACGCGTGGCTGATATCGAGGCAACGTGCCGCGAACTCGTCGCGTTGGAAGCGACCTCCGAAGCTGCTCATTCTTCAACAGGGAATCCATGATGAACCGTAAGCTGATCGCCACTGTTTTGCTTGCCGCAGCGGGTTCTGCCAGTGCAGCATCTCCAGCGCTGCCTCCACGCGTCGAGGCGGCGGTGCAACAGCGCGTCAAGGATGGGGAATATCCGGCCCTGGTGATTGCCGTGGTCGATGGCGGTCAGAGTGCCATCTACACGTACGGGAAACTTTTCGACGGCAAAGCCCCAACGGCCGATACGGTATTTGAGATCGGTTCGATCACAAAAACATTTACGGCAACCTTGCTCGCCGAGGCGGTGATAAAGAACGAGCTGCGCCTGGATCAACCGGTTGCCAGTTTGCTGCCGGATTTCCATATACCTGTGCGTAACGGAAAACAGATCACGCTAGGCGAGCTGGCGATGCAGGATTCCGGGCTTCCTCGCATGCCCACTAATTTCCATCCTGCCCATATGGACGATCCTTACGTCGACTACGGCCTGGATCAGCTGAAAGCTTTCCTTGCGACGTATGCGCTGCCGCGCGATCCCGGAGCGAAATACGAGTATTCCAACCTCGGCGCGGCACTGCTTGGCTACGCATTGGGTCGCCACGCCGGGACCGGTTACGACAAGCTCGTGCAAGAGCAGATCTTCGTTCCTCTCGGCATGAACAGCAGTGCCATCACCGACAATGCGACCATGCAAAGCCACCTCGCACGGGGACACGACGCTGCCGGTAAACCCGTTGGCAGCTGGAATCTGAACCTATTCGCGGGCGCAGGTGGCATTCGCAGCACGGGCAGTGACATGTTGCGCTATCTGAAGGCGAACATGGGGCTGACTCCCACGGCTTTATATGCCGCAATGCAATTGGCACAAACCGCACGCACCTCAGGTCCGGGGCCCGAGAACAAAATCGGTTTGATCTGGATGACCCAACATGGACCAGATGGCGACGTCATCTGGCACAACGGCATGACGGGTGGCTACGCGAGCTTCATTGGATTCACGGCTGACCGCCGGTACGGCGTCGTCATACTGACTAATACGGCAACGGTCGTCGATGATTTGGGCTTTGCAACACTGCGTGCCGGTTGGCCACTGGCTCCCGCGCATAAGAACGTTTCGTTATCGACACAGTTGCTTGACGAGTACCAGGGTGCGTATCGGCTGTCCCCTAAGATGCTGCTTACCGTGTTTCGCGAAAACGATCATCTGGTGGTGCGAGCGACAGGTCAAGGCGCTCTCCCGTTTTACGCAAGTGACAAGGACGAATTCTTCACCAGCATCGGCGACATCCGCATCAGCTTCAAACACGACGCCCAAGGCAAGGTGGACGCCTTGGTGCTGCATCAGCATGGCGATCACACTGCTCCGAAACTGAGCATCGCCGAGGTCGATGCCCTTCGCGGCAACAAGGAAATAGCCATCGATCCGGCGACGCTTGGCAGCTACGCGGGACGGTATCAATTGGCGCCCAACGCCATCTTTGTGGTGACTGTGCAGAACGGTCAGCTGATGGTGAAGCTTGGCGACCAGCCAACCTTTCCGGTCTACCCCAGCGCGCATGACACGTTTTTCTACCGGGTGGTCGATGCAAAAATTGACTTTGAGCGCGATGAGAAAGGCCGTGTCAATGCACTCATCCTGCATCAAAATGGCGCGGATCGGCGCGCCCCCAGGATGGGCATGTAGCGGCAGTCAAACAGCGCAGGAAGCACAGACGGTCGCTTCATTCAGGCCCGTCAGGATCTTTACGAAAGCTGGAGGCCGTCGAGGCGGTGTCCTAAGTGCCTTGCTGGAAATGGATGAGCGTGCCTTCCTAAAAGGGGGCACGCTCATCTTGTTTCTCTAGGAACGTTGCATACCTCATCCATGACGCATGCGTGCGGGTCGGATAATCAGCCGCTGACCCACTGCGCTGCGGCAGCGTTTGCAAAGTTGCGATACGAACGTGGCACATGGCCAAGAAGACGCGTGAGTCGTGCAAGGTCTTCGCTGCTTGCGGCAGCGCCATCGGATTGGTAGCGATCGAGCATCAGGCGAAGATCCAAGGCATGCCAGGCGGGCATCATCGTCTTCATGCGTTTCTCGAGAGTTGTCGTGTCATTGCCCGCATACCGAATCTGTCGGCCTAGCGCTTCACTCCATATGTTCGCGACATCCGTGCCTGACAATACATCGGGGCCGACCAGCGCATACGCTTCGCGAGGAAGCGAAGTCGCAGCACGTTCACGCCGTAATAGTTCCCATGCGGCGGCTTCGGCGATATCTCGAATGTCGACCATGGATATGCCTTTGTCGCCAATAGGCATTCCATAGACGCCGGCACTCAATAACGGGTCTTTCTGGCGTAAATCGTTCTGAATGAAGTAAGCCGGACGGAGTGCCGTAACGGGCAGGTCGAGCGCTTCGATCATTCGCTCCACCGTATGCTTGCTCGCAAAGTGCGGCACGTCGGCGTAAGTGTCGCCCTTATAGACGGAAAGGTAGACGATGCCTTTGACGCCAGCCTCCTGCGCGACCGTTAGTGCTTGCATCGCCTGGGTCAATTCGTCAGCGACGTTCGGCACAAGCAAGAAAAGAGTGCTGATACCTTTTAGCGCCGCACGAAAGGAATCGACGTCTGCGAGATCACCGGCTACCGCGGTAACGCCAGAGGGAAATTGTGCTTTGTTCGGCGAGCGCGTAAGGCCACGAACCTCGATACCCGAACCGCTCAGTTGATTCAGGACCTGGGAACCGATGGTTCCCGTGCTACCCGTAACCAAGATGCTCATGAATGAAAATCCTCGTTGTGTGTGGTTGAAGGACGGCGTGCACACACGGTAGGTGGTTTCACTTTTGGCGAGAAGATGCCAATAATTAGACATCTCGTCTCATTTTTGGAACACCCATATGGACCTTCTGGCGCTTACTGATTTCGCGTTGGTCGCTACCCACGGCGGCTTCGGAAGGGCAAGCCGCGTCTCCGGTCGGTCCAAGGCCACGCTCTCGCGGCGTGTGTCCGAGCTGGAACAAAGCCTCGGCGTACGCCTCATTGAACGCGGTACCCAGAGTCTTCGTTTGACGGATGAAGGACGAGTGCTCCATGAACGTACGCATGGACCTCTCTCGGAGATTGCAGAAGCTGAGGAAGCCATAACGCTGGGTGCATCCATACCGCGCGGAAGACTTCGGGTGAGTGCGCCACTCGTGCTTGCGCACGTCGCACTGGGCTTGGTCAGCGCGCGCTTTGCTTTGGAGTATCCCGAAGTGCAGCTCGAAGTTGTCGCCGACGATCGAATCATGGATCCCGTCGAGGATGGCTTCGATCTCGTCATACGTGTCGATCCGTCGCCTGACGAACGTCTTGTTGGTCGGCGTATCCTCGACGATCAGCGCCTGATCGTTGCGCACCCGGATATTGCGATGCCAACCGCATCCGCCGATAGCGAAGAGGCGCCTTCCGTCAAAGCTGTGCTTATGTCGAAGGCATCCCCTGATCTGGTTTGGCAATTTCATACAAGCGCAGGCGATGAAGGACGCATCAAGCTTGCACCTGCGCTGCGACTCTCATCATTATTGATGATTCGCGACGCCGTGCTGGCGGGTGCAGGTGTAGCTATGTTGCCCAAGCTGCTAGTTGAAGAAGACATCAAGTCTGGACGCTTGGCACATTGGGGAACGGATGCACATCCGCCTGTGGAAATTTGGGCATTGCGAAATTCGCGTCGCCTGGTCGGTGCGAAAGTTCGAGCGTTTCTCGATGTGCTCGAGCAAGCGTTTCCTGGAAGGACATTTGTACGATCTGCGTAATCGAGCGCAATACCGATACTTTTCGCCGAATCGCAGAAGCGTGAGGAGATACAAAACTTATCGGATGCCTTTGAAGTGCCTTGCCTTTGTCGAGCTCAAGCGTTAGGTATCTTCCGCCATGGTTTTCAGGTTTGGGCTGACGATTAGGGCGGGTTATCGCGGGTAGGAAAGAGCGAATTGCGATCCGACGTAGCCGATTTGCATCGGCGACATCTTCAGGGGAAGGCGTTTTCGGGTGCCCATTCTGTTCCTGGGCTCTCACTTGTTATCTCTCGATGGCTACGCATTTACCTCGTAGGGTATGTGTCTGGTCTGTTGATAAGGTTTTGCCACTTACCAAACGCTGCGGGCTCATGCGCAAGTTGAAGTTGTCGCAGGTGGAATCCGACGCGTTCGCTTATGCACTGCTGCCTGGATGCCACGGTGGCTCTGAACCTTAGGAGGTTTTTGGGCTTTCATAGCCTAGCCGCTGCCGGAGCCGTGGCGTTGCAAAATCCAGGAATGCACGCAATTTCAACGGTACGTGGCGCTGTCCTGGATACACCAGGTTGGCGGGCATGGGTGTTGGTTCGAATGGCTGGAGTAGCCGTACCAACGCCCCCGATTTCAATGGTTCGGCAACCTGGTCTGATAACACGCGCGCAATGCCGGCGTCGGCGATGGCGGCAATCACGGCGGCTTCCGCCGAATTCATGATAAGTCGCGATGACACCTGCACCCATTGAGAGGTCGGGCCGATGCGAAAATCCCATCTGTCTGCGGCGGCATAGCCCACGTAGGTAATGCACTCGTGAGAGATAAGATCGTTCGGCTCCTTGGGGATACCGTGCGATGCAAGGTAGGCAGGGCTTGCGCAAAGTACGCGACTGATAAGTGCGATGCGGGTGGCGATGATGTCGCTATCCGGAAGTTCGCCCAGACGTACGGCAACATCGATGTGTTCCTCGAGCAAGTTGCTGACGCGATCGCTCAATTGGATGCGTGCGCGAATCTCTGGATAAGCCTGCAGAAACTCGACCAACACGGGGACGACATGGTGGCGACCGATGACTAGCGGCGCGCTGATGACCAGTTCTCCCTGCGGCGCTCGGTACTCGCCGGTTGCGGTGCGCTCGGCCTCCGTGATGTCTTCCAGGATGCGCCGGCATGAGGCGACGTAATCGCGACCTGCATCGGTCAACGTGAGCGTGCGCGTACCTCGCAGCACTAATCGAACGCCGAGGTGCTCTTCCAATTCCGATACACGCCGACTCACAGTGGCCAGCGGAATGTGCAGTTGGCGACTGGCTGCAGAAAGGCTGCCGGAGTCCACCGCCGTGATCAGGATTCGCATGGCTTCGAGTCGGTCCATAGCCTCTCATCAGTGGAAGGGTCCCTACCAAATTTACCGGCTAGTGGCTTGATCCGGAAGGGTCTAATTTCTCGCGCATCCGGCCAGCTCATGAAGCAAACGTTCCTGGTGATGACCGGTATCTCTGGCAATACACAAGCCAATCACACGAAGCATTGAGGAATCTGTCATGAAAAAGATCGAAACGGTCCGCTACACCGGCCTGACCCATACCAAGGTCAACCGTGATCCCGCCCTTCAGCGCGGGGAGCACGGCGTCGTGGACATGAAGCTGTCGACACCGGGTGGAAAAAACTATGAGTTCATCGCCGCCGAGCTGCATCCCACCGCCGAGCAGTTGTTCGCTGGGGCATGGTCGGCCTGCTGGATCTCCGCCCTGGGTATCGCAGCCTCCTTGAAGAAGGTCACGTTGCCGGAAGACACGACGGTGAACATCCAGGTCAGCATCGGCGAGAACGGTCCTGCGTGGGTGCTCGGCGCCAAATTCATTGTCCGCATTCCGGGCGTGGAGCAGGCCGTTGCGGAAGCGATTGCCCATTCGGCTCACCAAATATGCCCTTACTCACAAGCGGTGAAAGGCAATATTGAAGTCGCAATGGACGTTGTCACGGCATGAAGCGTAGCCAAGTCGGTTTATTGCGCCATCAGCGATGAACCGGCTAACGGTCGACTCAACCGAGTTTTCAATGTCCTCCTCCAATCCCCTGTAAGGAATGAATCATGAAAAAGATCGAAAAAGTCCACTACACCGGCGAGACCCTCACCAAGGTCAACCGTGATCCCGCTCTTCAGCGTGGCGAGAACAGCGTTGCCGACATCAAGTTGTCGGCTGTGGGTGGAAAGAACTACGAGTTCATCGCCGCCGAATTGCACCCCACGGCCGAGCAGTTGTTTGCAGGCGCATGGTCGGCTTGCTGGATCACCGTCCTGAATATCGTCGCCTCGATGAAGAATATCGTGCTGCCGGAAGATACGACGGTGGATCTGCAGGTCAACGTCGGCGAGAACGGACCGGCGTGGGTCCTTGGCGCCAAATTCACGCTTCGCATTCCGGGCATGGACCAGGCCGCAGCGGAAGCGCTTGCCCATTCAGCTCATCAATTCTGCCCATATTCCCAGGCAACGACAGGCAATATCGAGGTTGTTACGGAAGTAATCACGGCATGAAGCATACCAAGCCGGTTCGTCGTGCCAATGGCGACGAACTGGCTCACGGCGAGCTTAAAAACGACGCTTCCCGTTTTTCTAACACTCTTGGGGTTTCTTATGAAAATTGAAAATGCCACTGTTCTTGTCACCGGAGCCAATCGCGGACTCGGCCTGGTATTTACGCGCGAGTTGCTCGCACGTGGCGCACGCAAGGTCTACGCCGGCGCACGTGATCCGGCAACCATTACGCAATCCGGTGTGCAACCGCTGCGGCTTGATGTTACCCATCCACATGATGTCGCTGCAGCCGCAGAACTGGCGTCAGATGTGACGCTTGTGATCAACAACGCCGGCATCGCGCAGACCGGAGGCTTTCTCGCTCCGGACAGCGAAGAAGTCACGCGACGCATTTTCGAAACCAACTTTTTCGGCATGTTGCACATGAGCAAGGCCTTTGCACCGATTCTCAAGGCCAACGGTGGTGGCGCGTTGCTCAATGTGCTGTCGGTTGTCTCGTGGGTGACTGGCTCAATGGCTGCCTATTCGGCGAGCAAATCTGCCGCATGGTCACTCACCAATGCATTGCGTCTCGAACTGGCGGCACAGAAGACGCAGGTGCTTGCACTGCATATGGGTTTTGTCGATACGGATCTTGCACGTGGATTCGACGCACCGAAGTCCAGTGCTGAAGAGATCGTCAAGCGCGCGCTCGACGGACTCGAATCGGGCCTGGATGAGGTGCTGGCCGATGAACGCAGCCAGCAAGTGAAGCAAGGCCTGACGGCGGCTCGGCCCATCTACCTGCCGCAAAACACCTGAAACAGATATTCGATCGCCGGGTCCGCCCTCTGTCGACAACAAGCTTCAAGCCATTTGCACTTTCTGAGGAGCTGTCATGCTTTTCGAACCTCTCACTACCATGTCGATTCAATTAGCCAATCGCGCGGTGATGGCACCGATGACACGCAATCGCGCCGTCGACGCCAATACGCCCAATGCGCTGATGGCCGAATACTACGGCCAGCGCGCTTCGGCAGGCCTGATCATCACCGAGGGTACTTCACCTTCACCCAACGGCCTCGGCTATGCACGCATGCCTGGGCTCTTCAATGATGCGCACGTGCGCGGATGGAAGACAGTCACTGATGCAGTCCATGCAAAGGGCGGCAAGATCTTTGTGCAGCTCATGCATTCGGGGCGTGTATCACATGTGGCGAACATGCCTGCGGGTGCGGAAGTATTCGGCCCGACGGCCGATGCATCCCCCGGCCAGATGTACACCGACGTGCTGGGCATGCAGCCACGCAGCACGCCGCGGGCGATGAGCAAATCCGACATCGCTCATGCCGTCAGTGAATATGCGAAGTCAGCTCAACTCGCTATCGAAGCGGGATTCGATGGTGTCGAGTTGCACGCCGCGAACGGTTACCTGATCGAGCAATTCCTGAACGCCAACATCAATCAGCGTGCCGACGACTACGGCGGCAGCACCGACGGCCGTAATCGCTTCGCACTCGACGTTGCGCGTGCCACCGCTACTGCCATTGGTGCACATCGCGTCGGCATCCGACTGTCACCCTACGGTGTGTTCAATAACACGGGCGCGTTTCCCGGCATCGAAGCGCAATACGTGGCACTCACTCAGGAGCTGTCGAGACTTGGCTTGCTGTATGTTCATGTGCTGGATCATTCGGCCATGGATTCGTACATGGGTGCACCGCCGGTGCCGGCCGAATTCAAGTTACGGCTTCGCGCTGAATTCCAAGGTTTGTTTATCCTTGCAGGCGGCTTCGATCACAAAAGTGCTGAAGATGCGCTCAAGGCGGGGCATGCAGACCTCATCGCTTTCGCGCGCCCGTTCCTCGCCAATCCTGACCTGGTGGAACGCATGCGCGCAAATGAGACGCTGAATGCCGTAGACATGACTACTTTGTACACCCCGGGCCCCAAGGGTTACACCGACTATCCGACGCGAACGGCCTGATTGGCGCTGAGTTATAAATGTGCCAGGCGATGATCGGTAGGGCTGGTTGTTCGAGGCATCGTTGACTGCTCGAACGCAGGCAAGCATCTGCCGAGGTTCAATTCAAAGTAACTTTTTAATCACACTACTAGATAGTTTTGCGTGTGCTCTTCAACCATTGCAATTGAGAGAAGCCCATCCATGAACGTTACGCAAACACTTGTCGAAGAAACGGCAAGTGAGAGGATGAAATCATTACACGTCGCATGAGTTTTAAGATCGCTATCAGAAGCAATGGGCCAAAATTCGTCCGCCGAGCGACGTATTGTTAGTGCCCCGGTTTTAGCAATGCAGCGGGAGACACCGCGATCGACTCCTCGCATGTTAGGAAGGTTCCGGAAGGTCTGTTGCGAGTGCTCTACATTGCTGAGACGGAAGCATTTCCGAAAGAGAGAATGATTCCGCACATGCATTTACAAAGCCTCGCTTGCTGATTTTATCAAGCCAAGAACGCCACGCCATGCGCCTACTCGGATGAGCGCCACGCTCAAGTGAAGAGGCCATTGTCGCCACAGCTGAGAGCCTGATCCGGCTTGTTCCTGCCCAGATCAGCTATGTCATGGGCGATCAGGGCAAGTCATTGGAGGTAAGATTCGGCTGCGCGGATCCCAAACAGAGATCTTGATATGAACGTACGCGACCAAATCAAAAGCTATATCGAAGCTCAGCCAGAGCCAAAACGAACCGAGATGCAGGAGCTTCATCGCATCATTCTTGGCCTCATGCCGCACTGTAAATTATGGTTTCTCGACGGCAGGGATGAAAGCGGCAAGGTAGTTTCAAATCCGAATATCGGTTATGGAGCGCAGACCATAAAGTATGCCGATGCAAAAAACAGGGAGTTCTATCAGATCGGCATGAGTGCAAATACAACAGGCATATCCGTCTACATTATGGGGGTCAAAGACAAAAAATACCTGGCCGAGAACTATGGAAAAAAGATCGGTCAGGCAAGCGTAACTGGATATTGCATCAAATTCCGGACACTAAGAAATATAGACGTTGATGTTCTCGTAGATGCAATGCGATATGGGGTTGAACAGACGCGCGCCTAATGATCCATTGAAGCTGACACCGCTTCGCGCCGCGGGTTAACGCCAGTGCCAGGTATTTGCTGCCATGGCTTTGAAGTTTGGGCTGGCGAGTCGACTGTGTTATCGAGGGTAGGAAGTATCTGTTGCTTCGGCTGCTAATCAAATAACTTGTTCGATGTTTTGGCAATCAGGTGACCTTGATGCCGAGCGCCCTCAAGTTCGATAGCACTTGGGTGACGTTGGCCTTGACCACCGGCGACGGTCGTGGCGCCATGGTGAATTCCTGTTCAATGTTTGCGTTGATGAAGAGGGGCTTTCATCCCGAACAACAGGGTGTGCCGAAATGGACGCGGCGGCAAGTGTCAGTCCTTGAGCAACAAGTCTGGGCTAGCTCGGCTGACGTCGTTGCATCCGGTCAGAGTCATTCCGACCCGTAGCTCTTCTCTGAGGATATCCAACATATCTCGCACCCCAGGTCTTGGCTCTCATTATTTTTCCGCTACGTCGGGCATGATTTGCCCCATTTCCATAGCCTGGCTGGGAGAGACTTCTTGTATGCCGATGACGATCTGATCGTCAGGTGCGGCGGTCGCCGTTTGAAAAATTCGCCAAAGATTCGTCAACAGGCCTTTCTTGTATTCGGTCGATCTTCCGGTACGAATCAAAAGCGTAAGCGCGGCAGTAGATGCCACTTCGCCGGCAGTGAATCCGTCACCAGGCGAGAAATCTTGGAACACGATGTGCACCCAATTTGCAGGAACACCCGCATACTCGGAATGAAAAGATGTGAGTTCCTTGGCCAAGCGATGCTTGGCCTGGGCATCAAGCATTCCTTTCTGCGTGGTTAGCGTGTAGAGAGGCATGCGTTTTGATCGATAAGTGGGATAAAAAGGATGTGCCAGGACATCATTTTGCTGAGTGGTCGACGAGCGTCTTCAGGTCGGTCACGGAATACGACATGCACATGCGATAGCCATTCCCGCATCGCAGCGGAGCCAAGTCAGAAATTTCCTCGCCATCGCACTGTGGCAAGGTCAATTCGCCTTTGCCCATCCATACGTCTGTCAGAGTGAAATTGTCCGTGATGGACTCTACCAGCTCATGCACAGCAGGACGTTCCCATTGGCCGGCAGCCAATCTCGGGAAATGACGCATATTGACGGTAGGGCGCGAACCTAATGCGGCCAGATCTGTCACTGGCTTTTCGAGTGTAACGATACCTTTTGCAATGCGCTGTCCGCTCGTTGAGGCCGTTCCACCCAATTGACTTCCCGCGACAAGTTTCGTGGCGGCAGGACCGCTCGCACTAAACGTACGAGTTTGAGCAACCGTGCCAAGACGCTTGGGAAAGCCTTGCGCCCAGCCACGCGCCATAGCCGCATCGTTGTCTACGAAAATGTACGTGCAGTAGGCAACCGGTTTCCCATTGAACAAAGCGTCAACGAGGATAAAGAACTCGCGATATTGGTATCGTTCGGGATTCAGCAGCTCTTCGTGCCCAGCGGTGAACTGCCAATCGATGAAATAGGCCTGTGCATGCCCTTCGGCTTTAGCGTCGGCCTTCAGTTCTTCAGGTAGTAGTGCTGCGACTGCTTCCGGGCGAGCCCAGAAATCGATGACAAGAACATCGCCTGCATAGTGCCAAGGTGGTGCAGGGGAAATGCTGGATATACCGCGCGAGGTGAGGGGAGCAAAGAAGTTAGTTTTCATCTAGTCGGGCCTTGATGAAGTTCAGGGGATCCACCGGCCGTTTTCGCGGTTATTGCGGGGTTTTATTGCCTTGATGACGCAACCGGGGTTGGTATGAATATGGCATTCGAGACTGGGGTGGTCTTGTACAAAGATGACGTCTAACGGAAGAAATACTGCGCGTGTTCGTAGCAACTTTGCGATGTGGGATGACTCCATGTGCGCGGTTAGCACGGCTAGGCTTCGTCCAATCTGGTCTAAGCGGCGGAGCTTTTGTACATATCCGATCAACCTCGTACAAGCGATAAGGAAGGCACTGCGCTAGCTTTATTCGTGCCGTAAACATCGCGAAGTCGTTTGACATTGGATTCGTATGGCGTGTTTTTGAATGAAATAACTATCCAATGGATTAGAGCGAATCAATGGCGCTGAAACATGTCGCCACAAATAACTGAAGGAGAAATCTATGCGCATCGTCCATTTCGAGAAAGGAGGTGCGCTTGGAATTGCGGCGAGTGATGATTCGGGCTGGCATGGCCTTACGGATCGCGAAGACGGATTTCCAGGCACTCTTCCCGAACTTATTGGGCAAGGCGCAGATCTGTTACGCATAGGCAAAGAGCTTCTCTCCACGCATGCCATCGATCTGAACGCAGTTCGGATACGGCCGCCGGTACTCACGCCACCGAAAATTCTTTGTGTCGGTCTGAACTATGATGATCACCTTGAGGAAAGTGGCTTAAAAAAACCGGTTTATCCCGAAATTTTTGCGCGCTTTGCGACGAGTCTTATCGCTCACGGTGAGCCGATCCGCTTGCCGCGCGAATCGAGCGCGCTTGACTACGAAGCGGAGCTTGCCGTGGTGATCGGCCAAGGAAAGCGCCGCATCCACCGCGATAAAGCCCTCGATCATGTTGCGGGCTATTCCCTGTTCAACGATGCAACGATCCGCGATTTTCAGTTACGCACGCCACAATGGACGATGGGCAAGAATTTCGATGGCACAGGGGCGTTTGGTCCCTGGCTGGTGACGCCCGATGCATTGCCGCCGGGAGCCCACGGTTTACACATCCAGGGGCGCTTGAACGGTCAGGTAATGCAGCACTCTTCTATCGACAAGCTCATTTTCGATGTGCCAACGCTGATCGAACTGATCAGTGTTGCAATCAGTCTAGAGCCGGGCGACGTGATCATTACCGGAACACCCGGCGGCGTTGGGGCGGCGCGTAAACCACCTGTTTACATGCGGCCAGGCGATGTCTTCGAAGTGGAGATCGAGAGAATGGGTGTCTTGAGCAATACCGTTCAGTGCGAGTCACACGACGAGGCAACGCGATGAGTAGAAAATTATTGTCCGCAAATCCTGCACGCATCGGACGATACGAAGGCCCACCTAAGAGCGATGCTGTGGACACCTCTCTGGTGGGTGGCACACCCGCAGATATGAAAGCGGATCTCGTCGCTCTTCTGGGAGAACAGAATGTCCTCCACAGGGCGATCGATCTCGTACGGTTTGCCTCCGATGCGAGCCCGTATCGGCTCGTCCCACAAGTTGTTGTACAGCCCCGAACCACCGATGACATCGTCAAGCTCTTCCGTTATTGCCGGGACAAGGGAAGGCACGCGACGCTCCGCGCTGCCGGAACCAGCTTGAACGGCCAATCCTTATCGGACGACCTGCTCATCGATGTGCGTCGTCACTGGTACGGCGCCAACGTGAAGAATGACGGCTTGCGAGTGCGCGCGCGTCCGGGAATGATCCTGGGACACATCAACGCCATGCTCGCGCGATACGGGCGACGGCTAGGACCGGACCCCGCGAGCTTGAATGCCTGCACCGTTGGCGGCGTGATCGCCAACAACTCCGGTGGTATGCGCTGCACCGTCAAAAACGACGCGTATCAGACTGTGTCGGCGATGACGTTCGTCACGGCTTCCGGCGCCGTCATCGACACCTCGGCTCCTGACGCGGAAGCAGCATTCGAACGAGCCGAACCTGATCTTGCGAAAGGACTGCTGGCACTTCGCGAAGAGCTGCTCGCCGATCGCGAGCTGGCCGACCGCGTGCGACGCAAGTATTCGATACGAAACACCCATGGCTATCGACTCTGCGCACTGCTCGACGGCGAGACGCCACTCGATATCTTTCGTCGTCTGCTCGTGGGATCCGAGGGCACGCTGGCGTTCGTTGCCGAGGCTGTGATCAATACCGTTCCTGCTCCTAACGTGACCAGCGTCGCGTGGATACCGGTCCCAACCATCGACGAAGCGGTCGGCCTCGTGCCGAGCCTTGTCGGTCTCGGCGCCACCGCCGTGGAGTTGATGATCGCTCCCGCGCTTACTGCGGCGGGCAAGGCGTTCGCGAACACCCCTTGCTACTGGAAAACCCTCGATCCCAATGCCGCGGCGCTGCTTGTGGAGTTCGGCGCCGAAGACACGCAAGCGCTGGACGTTTTGCAGAACGAGGTCATCGCACTGACCGCCAATGCCCATCTACTCCACCCTGTAGAGTTCACGAGTGTGGAGGAAGCGGTTGAGCTGGCGTGGCACGTGCGCGAAGGACTGCTTGGGTTGGTCGGCAAACTGCGTCCGAAGGGCTCGACACTCATCACCGAAGATGTGTGCTTTCCGCCGGAACGTCTGGCGCAAGGGGCGAGAGATGTCCAGGCATTGCTAAGCAAGCACGGCTTCATCCCCGGCGTCGCGGGCCACGCAGCCCACGGAAATCTTCACTTCACGCTGGTCGCGGACTTTGGCAATCCAGAGGATCACGAACGCTACGCGGTCTTCATGAAAGAGCTGGTCGAGCTCGTCGTTCGCAAGCACGACGGCTCGCTCAAAGCCGAGCACGGCACTGGCCTCAACATGGCGCCTTTCGTCGAGTCGGAATGGGGCGAAAAGGCCACCGCCATGATGTGGCGAATCAAGGAGCTGGCCGACCCCAAAGGCATTCTGGGGCCGAACGTGATCCTGACCCGCAATGCCAAACTCCACCTGGAGAATTTGAAGTCGGTGCCGCTGATCGAAAACGTTACCGATTCCGTGCAATGCATCGAGTGCGGATTTTGCGAACCGGTCTGTCCCAGCCGCAACGTCACCATGACACCGAGGCAGCGTATCGTGACCCGGCGTGAAATGGCCCGCCAATCGCCCGGATCACCGATGCTTACCCAGCTGCAGGAGGAGTATCAGTACGACGGCATAGAGACCTGCGCCGGCGATGGCACGTGCGCGATTCCCTGTCCGATCGGTATCAACACCGGTGCGCTGATCCGCGAATTCCGTTCGATGGAAACCACCTCGACCGCCGACAAGGTCGCGTTGCGACTGGCCAAGAACTGGAGCGCGGTCGAGACGCTGGCTCGGGGCAGCCTGTCCGCTACGCATGCGTTCTACAAGCTATTCGGCGTGAAGCCGCTGACGGCCTTGACCGGCACTGCGCGAGCCATCGTGAGTCCCGATCTGGTCCCCAGTGTGCCGGGTCCTATGCCCCGGGCTGCTCGGGCTCCGTCGTCGACCCAAAAGAACGGCGCCGCAGCCGTCTACTTTCCCGCCTGCATCAACCGGATGTTTGGCCGCGATCCGGATGGTCCTGCTTCGCCGTCCCTGCCGGAGGCATTCGTCACGCTGTCCGAGCGCGCAGGTAAACCGTTGTGGATTCCGCCTGATGTCGCCGGCCTGTGTTGCTCCACGCCTTGGAAGTCGAAAGGCTATCCCAAAGGCCATGCGTTCATGGCTAAATCCATTGCCGACGCCATGCTGCGGTGGAGCGATGGCGGCAAGCTCCCGATCGTCGTTGATGCAGCATCGTGCACGCTCGCACTCAGCCAGGATATCGCTTCCCTTCTCGACGCCGAAACTAAGGCGAAGTACGAGAGCCTGACCATCATCGATTCGATTGCGTGGTGTCGCGACCTGCTTCCCAACTTAACGATCCGACGAAAACTTGGGCGAGTCGCTGTGCATCCAACATGCTCCATTACGCATTTGGAGTTAGCTAAAGAGCTCAAGCACATCGCGATGCATCTGGCCGATGATGTCGAGGTGCCGATCGGCACGACCTGTTGTGGCACAGCGGGAGACAGAGGCCTCCTGCATCCCGAACTCGTCGTCTCGTCAACCCGAGAGGTCAAAGCCGTTCTGGATGCTCATCCGGCTGACGCCTACCTTTCGGCAAACCGAACCTGCGAGATGGGCCTTCGACATGCGACCGGGCGACCGTATGAGTCGTTTGTTTTTCTGCTTGAAGAATTGAGTCGTCCGGACGCGGGCTGAAGGATAACTCCATGCTCATCGAGGAATCCATCTTATGCAATATACCGACTACAACTGTCTCCAATTCGCGTTCGATTCCGGGGTCGCATTCGTCAGCATCAATCACCCGCCAATAAATCTGCTCGATGAAGTTCTGTCGCCGGAATTGGACAGACTCGGCAGAGAGCTCGAAACCGATGAGAGCATTCGCGTCATCGTTTTGCAGAGCGCGCTTCCTGAATTCTTTATTGCCCACTCTGGCTTGGGCCGGGTTGGAGCTGCTTCCAAATGGGTATCCCATACGCGCAGCTTTCGTCTTACACAAATGATCGGCGAGCGGTTCAGAAACATGCCCAAGGTGACGATTGCCAAAATCGAAGGACGATGCCGAGGCGGCGGCAGTGAAATCGCGCTGGCCGCGGACATGTGCTTCGGTGCGATAGGCAAAGCGATTTTTGGTCATCCAGAGGTTGCGGTAGGACTTGTTCCGGGTGGCGGTGCCACGCAACGCTTGCCACGGGTCATGGGGCGCGCACGCGCCTTGGAAGTGCTGTTAGGTTGTAATGATCTCCCGGCGGAACTGGCAGAGCTTTATGGATACATCAACCGAGCATTGCCAGCAGCAGAGTTAACGCCCTTTGTCGAGAAACTGGCTAAACGTATCGCCTCGTTTCCTGCGCATACCATCGCTCACGTCAAGAGGGCAGTGGATGTTGGGGCATTTAGCTCCGTGGCAGAAGGTCTCCTGGTGGAGGCGCATGAGTCCGATTTGAGCGTCGCCAGCGAGGTGTCGCAAGCGCGTGTGAAAGAAGCATTGGCAGTGGGCGCCGAAACGTATGAAGGCGAGTTGGAAATGGATTTTCTAGAGAGATTGTCCTCAACAAAATAAACCGCGTCGGACGGTCGGCGAGTTCAGGACATTGCAAAAAAATGCAACACATTGATCGGTATTGTGACGAGGGGTGGTTCTACTGTGGCGTTGGCCTATTCACTGGCCAGCCATCATGCTGGCAGTCGGTGGTGTCGTAGATCCCTATGTACAACACGGGATGGATCGCTTGTCAGATGTCGCGGATTCGCCACGTACGCACGTCTGCAAGGCGGCTTTCAGCATTGCCGTACATCTCGAACGATGCATATCGAACGCGCGGCCACACTTTTGAGTCAATTTAATTATCCATTAGGGTGAATATCTTTACCCTGAGGAAGGCTTCGAACGCTGGAAACAAAGAGTACGGTACCAATCAGGATGCGATATCCACCAGGAACGCTCTGAAAATCCCCCGTTCGGAGAAACACCATGTTTAGTGGCGCATATGGTGAGCGGCTCGGTCGTTCGTTTCGTTTAAGCACTCCGCCGACACTTCTTAGTTGCACCAAGCAAGGCGTGCCATTGGCGGTAACAGAATTGCGTATCGATCAATCTGGTTTCGGTATGACGTCGCCGCTTGGAAAGGAAGATGCCTATCTGCTATGTCTAAACTTGGCAGCCCAGTCGCAACTGGAATTGTGGTACGAAGGACGCCCTGCTTGCGCGTGCGATTGCGAGGCTGAATCGCTTTACGCGCTGGATTTGCGGCGAGATCCCATCACTTACATTGGCGGCCCTCTACACGGCCTGTATTTTTACCTGCCGCGCCGCGCTATCGCTGAGATGGTGAAGAGCACCGAAAGCCAGCCGTTGGGTGATGTTGCGATTAGACCTGGCGAACAGGTTCACGACCCGATCGTCAACAGCATAGGTCAGGCGTTGTTGCCGCTGTTCCGTAGCGATATCTCTAAGCACCAGCCTTTGGTCGATCATCTACTTCAGGGCTTATGTGCATACGTGGCTTCCAGCTATAGCGGTCAGTCAGCACAGCATTCTGCAATTCGTGGAACTCTTGCGCCGTGGCAGCAACGTCTCGCCAAACAGATCATGCGCGAGCGGCTCACCGAAGGCGTTTCGATCAACGAACTCGCCGAAGCATGCGGACTATCGGCAGGCGCTTTCGTGCGTGGCTTCAAAAAGAGCACCGGCATCTCTCCACACCAATGGTTGCTATTCAAGCGCGTCGATCTGGCCATCGAGCTGATGGACGATCCGGTTATCTCGCTTGCCGAAATTGCCTTTAATGCCGGCTTTTCCGACCAAAGCCATTTCAGTCGCATATTCACGCAGCGAATGGGCATAGCGCCGGGTGCCTGGCGTAAGTCGTTGGGGATGCAGAGAAGGGCGGAAGTGGCTTAGAGATGAAATAGCCTCACGTTGGCGCATGCTCCGTCGCCGTTCCTGCGGTAGGTGAGGTGGTTATGCAAAGCCGGAATAGAGTTGCCATTACCCAATCTCAGTCGAATAGGGGCACTACGGCATGTCGCCTTCCAGCGTACGTCAATGTCGCGGCGTTCATCGCTGCCGTTGGGCTGATGTCGGTACTGGCATCGACTCTTCCGGCCGATTGTGCTTATGCAAGCCTTTGGCTTATGCCCAACCTGGCGGGTTTGGCTGCGCTGTTTACGTGCTTTGTTCTTGAATATCGACGCATGTGGGGCAATAAAGAGCCGACATGGCATCGTGTCGTGCCCGTCAGTCTAGGCTCCAAAGCACTTATCGAACGTGTTTGGTGCCGTCGAATCAGTCAGGTATTGATGGCGAGCGGACTGATATGTGCCATGGCCGATTGGATTGTCTGGCCGACCCAATGCAGCTGGGAGTACCCACTGGCACTTGGTGCCGGGATGTGGATTGGCAACGCGTTATGGCAAAGGTTCTCGAAGGCATGATGTTTCTTACGAAGGCGTGCTAGGGCAGCGAGTCCAAAAAACCGCGTTTGACCGCAATCATCACGGCATGCGTACGATCTTCGGCACCTAGCTTCGCCATGATGCTCTTCATGCGGGCTTTAACCGTATCTTCCGTGATGTTCAACGCCATGGCGATGTGACGATTGCTACGCCCTTGAGCGACGAGAGAAAGAACGACGATCTCGCGATCGGTTAGTCCCTCGCGGCCCGTATGGCTGGCAATTTCTTGAGCTACCTCGGGCGCTACGATGTGACGACCCGTCAGTGCATCGCGTATGGCTTTGATAATCTCCTCACGACGGGCTGTTTTAAGCAGGTAAGACGTCGCACCGAGCGTAAATGCTCGAACGACGCGAGCGTCGCCAGGGAAGGTAGTGAGCACGATGATCGTTGCGTCGGGAAATTCACTGCGAATGGCCGTGATGGCCTGCAGGCCATCCATGACGGGCATCTGAAGATCGATCAACATGACGTCCGGAAGCAATTTTCGAAAGAGTGCAATGGCCTCCTTGCCATCGGCGGCTTCGCCGCTGACTTCCATATCGGATTCCTGCTCGATGACCGCTCTCAGTCCGTCCCGCATGACCGGATGGTCATCGACGACCAGGATCCCGCATCGTTCTTTAGCGTCGTTCAAAAGTCACCTGTTTTCCGTCGTGTGCACCGAAAACAAGGGTGTGAGCGGGATCCTCACTGTCTCCCCATCGGGCCCGACTATGCGCTGACAAAATGGGCAATTCAATGCTCAAAAGTGTATTTTCTTTCAACTCATCAGGGTTTTTACGCGCGTTCCGCATGCGCGCCCTGATCCAACGCCCATCTCTGATGCGTGGCTGCCATTGGAAAAAAACACATTCCAGTGCAAAAACCTGCAAGAAGTAGTTTAGCACTACGCGTAGCTTGGCTTTCACTGGCCCGTGATGAGGACTGCACGATGACAACACGCATGTGCGCGGAGACGTGGGAATGGCCGCGGAACATCAGCCAGCCTTTCCATCGTTCGTCAAGTACGGACTTTTGGAATGTGTGTCGGCTTGCCAAGTGCATCGAGCACGACGAGTCACGTGTGCGTGACTGGTATTTGACGGTAAAGATCCACGAGTTCGGCGACAAGACGGCCGAGGAGTTGGTTCGAATGGGCGACGCCGGCCTCGTCATCGATTTTCTGAGATCAATCAAGCGTGGCTATCGCGACTGACACCAAGGGGTTGAGTATGAGAAATGGAAACCCGTTTGCAGCGGTGAGCGCGCAACTCGAAGAGGTTTATTCCATGAGGGAGAGAACCGCCTTTGCGGCGTTCTTGGTGCTTGAGGAACACCTCAAGGATTTCTCCAGTGTTCTAATCACCGGCTTTGGTGATCGGTCGCGGGCGGCACGATGGATGTGTATGCATCACAAAGTGTTTGAGGGCCGAAATGCCTACCAGGTCATTGCCGATGGCGAGGCTGATCGGCTTTGGGAAGAGGTGACACGAGCCTGCGGCTTGCCTGGCTAAACTCGCCGGCGCCCTTTGAAGCCGCGTTGGCCAGGCCGCATGACGGCGGCCCAGCCTGCGGTTCATATTCTGCGCCGAAAGATCAGATGTTTTCTCGAATCATCTCTATGACATCCGCGCCGCGCCCGTGAAGGATGGCTCGCGTGGTGTACAACGCCATACCCACGACAGGTTTCATCTCAAGGAAGGGCGGCTTGGTCAGCTCCAGTGGATTGACCGTCACATTAAGTAAAGCCGGTCCAGGTTGGGCGAGCCATTCGTCGATGGCGAATTCCAGTTCGGATGCCTTGCTGACGGTTTTGCCCCACAGGCCGATAGCCTGTGCCACCTTTCCAAAATCGGGATTTTTCATGCGTGTGAATGTGTCGAGCATGCCTTCGGACATCTGCTCGATCTCGACAAACCCCAATTTGCTGTTGTCATAGACGACAATCTTGACGGGAATGTCTTCTTGGATGGTCGTCAGTAGTTCGCCGAATAGCATCGTTATACCGCCGTCGCCGCAGAGCGCGATGACCTGACGATCGGGAGCAGCCTTTTTCAGTCCTAGCGAACCGGAGAGTGCGGTCGCCATCGTGCCATGCAAGAGGCTTCCGTAAACGCGTCGCTTGCCGTTGGTATCGATGCAGCGAGTCGCCCAGAAGATCGGAGTACCGTCATCGCCGGTAAAAAGAGCGTCGTCCGCAGCGTGCTTGCTGATGACGGAGGTGAGGTACGAGCCTGGAATGGTGTCGTTCCGGCCCGGCGCGATCTGTTTTTTCCAGGACGCCACGTGTTCGTGATAGCGATCGACGTATGTCTTCTGGTGGCTGCCGTCCGCCTTTTTCTTCAAAAGGGGAAGTAACGCGCGCAGGGTCGGCTTGATGTCGCCGACGGCACCCAAGGTCACAGGATGGCGACGGCCAAGATGGGTTGGATCCAGATCGATCTGCACGATCTTGGCTTTGTCGGGATAGAACTGCCGCCAGGCGAAATCGGCGCCCAGCAAGAGAAGCGTGTCGCACTCCAGCACAGCCTTATAGCCCGCTTCATTGCCGAGAATACCCGTCATACCGACGTTGTACGGGTTGTCATGCTCAAGGAAGCTCTTTCCTCGTGAGGTATGTGCGATCGGAGCCTTGAGTTGCTCGGCGACGGCGATGATCTCGCTCAGTGCCTCATCGGAGCCGGAGCCCGCATAAATAGTGACTTTTTGGCCGGCATTGAGGATGTTGGCGATTTCCGCCAGCTCATCGTCGTTGGGACGAACGGTTGGACGCGGAAAGTGAACGCTATAAGGAACATCGTCGTGGACATCGCCGTGCGATATGTCGACAGGAACAATCAGCACCGCAACGCCGCGCTTGGCGATGGCGGTTTGGCAGGCCATCACTGCCTTTTTACGTGCTTGATCCGGAGTAAGGATCATCTCGCAGAACACCGAGCATTCCTTGAATACGGATTTGAAATCCACCTCCTGGATGAACTCAAATCCCATTTCGCTCATCAAGATGCTGCTGGCGATCAGGACCACGGGCGAGCGATTGCGGTTGGCCTCGTACAGCCCATTGATGAAGTGCAGGCTGCCCGGCCCACAGCTGCCTGCACACGCCGTCAATTGACCGGTAAACGATGCTTCACAGCCCGCGGCGAACGCTCCCGCCTCTTCGTGCCGCATATGCACCCATTCGATGGGACTCTTATCGAGATGTTCGGCGATCAGGTTCAGGGTATCGCCGACGATGCCGTAGCAACGTTTGACACCCGCTTCTTCTAGAACCTCTACAATGATTTCGGCGACTTTCTTGCTCATGGCGCGTTCTACCTTGGGTGTCAGACAGGAAAAGGGAGAGGGAGGTCATGGCGATACAGGCTGATGGCCGAGCGCAAGATCAAGCGCCGCCCTTGCAATTTGCACATTGGCATCCGCATCTTCTTGGTCAGCTTGCGCTTGCGCGAGTATCGCCTCGTTGTTCATAAGATCGGTGATGCTGCTGAGCCCGCGTCGATAGGAATCCAACGTCGCCTGATAGGCAAGGTCGGATGCCTTTGTATAAGCAAGCGCCTGAATGCGGTTGTCGAGGCTTGTCTTTAAATTGTTATAAGCCTGCACGACTTGCTGTGAAGCGCTGTTCTTGGCAGCAGCCAACGAGTCTTCCGCCGCCGATTTCTCCGATAGGGCAGCCGATACCTTGGTGGCTCGTGCACCGCCATCGGATAGTGCCCATTCGAAAGAAACGAACACTGCATTACCGGTACGGTTAATCGATGAATAAGGACTGCCGTCGCTACTGATTTCGCCGACATTCTGGAACAATTGTGCAGCCAGGCTAATGGTGGGTCGGTAAGCCGCTTTTGCCGTATCGACGCTGGCTTCCGCCGCCGCCACTTTATCCTGGGCAGCAAGGATATCCGGTCGCGACGCGATGGCTTCATCAATCAGCGCGTTCAGTGGCCGCAAGGAATCCTCTCGCGAAACGTCAGGAAGCGATGCGATTTCGAAGTGGCTCTCCGGCGGCAAGCCGACCGTCGCAACCAAGCTGGCAAATGCCGTGTCGGCAGTGCCCGACGCTTTCGTGAGCGCCAGGCGCATGGCTGCGGTCTGACGCTGTGCTTCGGCGACCTGGACTATCGTGGCGCGTCCATGATTGCGTTGATCTAGCACAGCCTTTTCAGTAAGCGATGCGGCGTCCAGCGCCTTCTGTGCGGCCCGAATGCGCCCCTGTGCAGAAACCGTCTCGAAATAAGCTTCGGAAACGTCGTAGACCAGCTTTTCCTGAACACCAAAAACGGCCGACTGAGCGGCATCGGCATTGTATTGAGCCGTTTCGACTTCACCCTTGCGTCTGCCAAAATCAAGCAAAAGCCACTTCAGTTCCAAGGTGGGAAAGATTTCACGTGAGGAAGAAATGAAGTAACCCCTGGGAGCCACGTTTGTCGGAATGGCCAGTGGCGTATGTTGAATGCCGCCGAGTGCCTTGATATCGATCTGCGGCGCGTATTGGCTCTTGGCCAATCGTGTCGCCAAGTTCGCTTGGTATGCCTGTTCTTCAACTTCTCGCGTTTGTGGGTTGATCGACAACGCTAACTTCAACAGTTCCGGTAACGAATAGGTTCGATCTTCGGCCGCAGGTACCTGCGTGGTTGATGGCGAACCGGTGGCCGCGGGCTTTTGCGCCCAGGAAACTGGCACATCTTTCGCGGATGCCAGCGTAAGGGTTCCGCAAAGCATGATGGCGATGCCGCAACCGATCACACTTAAGGACTCATAACAGGCGCGTTGCATGGTCGATCTCATCATTTAAGAGCGAGCGCGCACGGTCGACAAATGACGTCGGGTCCGGAATATGAAGGCGAGGCGAAATAGGAACTTCTCCTTTGGATAGCGCTAGCAAGCGCTGCGACGTCGAAACATCGGCGTTGGAAGAAGGGGGTGCGATGGATTGCAGGCGGCGCAGGATAAATGCCGAGCTGGTGACCCGCTCTATGGCATCGGCTTCAAGCTCGGCGGTATGCGCCGGACGACGGCTCTTGAGCAGTTGTCCTTCGAATGTCGATCGGGACTTCAATAACGCTGCCTGTTGCGCTTTGGCATTGATTTCCAGCCGCAACTCTTCGGCAGCTTTTGCGGTTGGTGCAACAAGAAGTTCACTCAGTTTTTTGAGTGACGCGGACCAAAGGTCGCGTGTCTGCTGAAGCGCACTCACAGGCCATAGGCTGGTGAAAAAGATGCTGATCCAGATGTTCCCGACCAGGATGCCGACAACACGATCCCTCAGAACCGTCAGGTCACTTGCAGGTGCGTGGCCTTGCAGTACACCTAAAAAAAATGCGAACGCCATTTGCATGCCGGCATATGAGAAGTTTTCGCTGCTTGTAGAGACCCAGGCAAAAAGTACGGAGGCGCCAGCGATAAGCAGGCATAGCTGGCCAATATCGGTCAGTGACGGGATAACGAAGACCAGGCATAGGCCGCCGATGACACCTCCCAAAATCGCGCCCGAAAGGCGCAATGTCAGTTTGTGGACGCTCTGGCCTAAAGTAGCCAGTGACACGAAGAAACATGTCGTCACGGCCGTGCTGATACCCGGCCAGTCCAATAGCGAGTATGTGGCGTAGGCGGCTAACACCGCAAAAGTCACTTTGAGTGCATAATGCACATGCGCCGGATTCGTGAATGCGTCAGCCACTAACAGCTTGCGCCCGCTGGCTGCTCGAACGTTTGGAGTGCTTGGTTCGGCTGATCCACCGGCTACTGCATGCAAGTCCATGACCGCCTTGCGAAGCGCTTCGAAGGTGAAGTCGTATGCTTCATCGTCTTGAGTCACCGGCACGGTGGCGGTGTCAATGCCTCTGCGCTGGAGAAAGTGCGCTCGGCTGTCGCGAATGCTCAAAGCCAAACTGCGCCGGGACGCCGTCGCGAGCTCTGGCGGCAACGCGCGTGCAATTTGAAGGATTTCGAGCATAAGCCCCATGAGTCGCTGGTCCTCTTCGGCAAAGGCCCTGAGCTTTTTATTCCAGAGGAAGGCTTTGCCTTTGAGCTTGTCGAGCTCCAGAAGCTTGTCCCGCAACAGCGATGGATTGTGGGAACGTGGCAGTTCGATGTAGTCAGCGACAGCATCCATCAACGACGCAGCGCGTTGCCGGGACAGTGATACCGGGCTTTGTCCGGTCAAAAGGTTCAGTACCATGACCGTAAAGACCGGTATCGCCACTACTACCCAAAGCCACAGCACGATGTGGGTAATCACTTCTGTGCTCGGTGCGTGATCGATGAGTGTCTGCGAAAGCACCAGGACGAAGCCGGATAAAAAGATGATCGGGCCTAATGTGCTCGTGCGCGACAGAAACATGCCGATGAATGTGCTCAGAGCGAGCAGCGGAATTCGAAGCGCAGGCGCCGACGCGTCAAAAACGTAGAACAGCAGCGAAAGGGCGACTGCGAGTGTTACCGCAACCAGGCCACCTATTGCACTAATAAGCGTTGAAGCGGTGTCCTCCTGAGAAAGAAGAAAGATCAGGTATGCCACATAGGCCGGCAGAGGTATTTGGAAGACCATCGCCACGGTTACCGCGATCACTGCTCCCGCGGCGATCCGTGCAATCGTGTGAATCCGCAAGGCATCAAGTTGCAGCTCGCGACGCAGTAGCGTGGGAAGCCCCTCGGGTGACGCGTGATCCCTGGCGGGTGTCATTTCACCACCTTGACCGAGGCGGTGGCACCGATGCGCAAGAAACGGGTATCCGCCTGATCCAGGCGTACCCAGACAGGGAAGCGTTGCGCCACGACAACCCAATTGAGGTTACGATCGACCTCAGGCAATCCGGGACCCGCCTGTCCTTCTGGTTGCACACCAGGGCCCAGACTTTCGACCACACCTTGCAGCGGATGCTCATCGTGCCCCATCACCCAGACAGTCGCTCGATCACCGACCTGGAGATGACTCAGATCCGTTTCCCGGAAATTGGCGATGGCGTACCAATGGCTGTTGTCGATCAGCGTAAAAAGGGGATGGCCATCGACTGCAAATGAGCCGATGGACAGATTGAAGCCAGTAATTCGGCCATCGACCGGTGCCCGAATGACAGTCTCACGAACGTCGCGCGCAGCCAAGTCGCGCGCGGCTTGTGCGCCTAAAAGCTGTGCTTTGAGACTCTCAACATCGCCAATCGCTCGTTTGGCTTGCAAGGCTTGCTGGATGGCGGCCGCCAACTGCGCATTGGCGGTGCTTTCGTTTGTACGCGCCTCGTCCATTTGCTGAGCGGTCACAAAGCCTTTCCCCAAAAGCGGTGCCATGCGTTCGACGGTATCGTGCGCCAGGGCAAGTTGTTGGCGCGCGCGATCGACGTCGCGAGCAGCGGCTTGCGCGCCGGAGCCTTGCGCCGAAACCTGACGGCTCGTTAGGTCAATGTCAGCCTGTAATGCGGCAACCTGAGCATCCGCCTGGCGAAGCTTCATCTCAAATGGTTCGGGATCAATGCGAAGCAACACATCGCCTTTACGCACGAACTGATCGTTTTGAATATCAGCCTCGACTATGCGGCCGCTTACCTCGGGTGTAATACCTGCGCTATATGCAAAGATGTAGGCGTCGTGCGTGCGTGGGCGCTGATCCAGTACGATCATCGTCGCAATCAGCATCACTACAGCGCTGGCGATCGCCACAAATGCAATGATTCGACCCAGGGCTTTTTTCTCATTCATGCGCAAGCCCTCGTTCATGCCAGCCATATCAGCCAGATCGCCAGCGTTACCGCCAGCCACGCGCACAAATAAACGACTACTGGAATCGGAAGCGCAGCATCAATGCCGGTTTTTCCAAAAAAGATGCGCAGAACCGCGATGCATGCGAGCCCTAGCAAGGCGCAAATCATCCAAGTAGGGAAGTAGGATCCCAGGATATTTCGGGATGGTGATGCGCTGCATGCCGCCAAGGAGGTGACCGGTAGAAAGGTTGAAGCTACGCGTAGACCAACGTTCAGTTGCCTGATCGAAAAGCCAGGCTTTGAACGTCGTCGTGACTTCGAGAAAGCGTCGTTCGGCATGATGTTGTCCTAGTGGTGCGATGTATTGGCGCAATCTGACGCTTCAGCGAATGAGGTTTACTTTCGCCAAATCGATCAACTCGCTGCCACGACCATCAAGGACCGCCTTGATCAGGAAGAGTCCGAATTTATGTGCCTCATCAAAGGTCGTCTTGGGCGGCATAGCCAATTCCTGACGCACGCTCACGACGTCCACGAGCGCGGGCCCATCGTGTTTAAACGCTTCAACGATCGCCGCACGCAAGTCCTTGGGATCCGTTACGCGGATGCCCTTGACGCCAACAGCGTTTGCCATGTCCGCGAAGTTGGGATTGACCAGGTCGCAGCCGGTGTCGACGAAGCCGTTCGCCTTCATCTCCATTTCCACGAAACCTAACGTTCCGTTATTGAGAAGGATGATTTTGATCGGAAGCGCCAACTGCGTGAGCGAGAGGAAATCACCCATCATCATGGAAAAGCCGCCATCGCCTGACATCGAGACAACCTGTCGGTTCGGGAAGGCGATCTGCGCACCTATGGCGTGAAGCATCGCGTTCGCCATGGAGCCATGGTTGAACGAGCCGACGATGCGACGCTTGCCGTTGACCTTTAGATAGCGTGCTGTCCAGAGAATAGGCGTGCCGACATCGCACGTGAAAATGGCGTCTTCCGCCGCCAACTCGCTGACGACCTGCGTCACGTATTGGGGATGGATCAGCGTGCTGCCCGCTTTGGGTTCAGCCAGTTTGTCCAGGCCCTCGCGTGCCTTCTTGTAATGCGCCAACGCTGCGTCCAGATGGCTTGAATCGACTTTCTCCGGGATCGAGGGGAGAAGACTTTGCAATGTCTCTCTGACATCGCCAATCAACCCCAGATCAAGCGGGCAGCGGTTGCCAAGCGCTTCCGGGCGCATGTCGATTTGGGCAATCTTAGCGTGCTCAGGGAAGAACTGGCGATATGGGAAATCGGTGCCCAGCAACAACAATGTGTCGCAATCCTTCATCGCGGCATAGCCCGAAGAAAAGCCGACGAGGCCCGTCATGCCGACGTCGAAGGGGTTGTCGTACTCGATGAATTCCTTTCCGCGTAACGTATGAACGATCGGCGCTTTTAAGCGTCGTGCGAGTTCAACCACTTCATCATGCGCGCCGGCGCAGCCTGCACCGCAAAACATGGTGACGCGCGTCGAGTCCTTCAGCAAGTTGGCAAGCCGCTTGAGGTCTTTCAGCGAGGGGTGAACAATGGGTTTGGTGGGAACCACCCAACGGGGCGGTTCGGCTACGGCTTCTTTCAGGGCGATATCGCCGGGAATAACCACAACCGCCACACCACGCCGCGCTACAGCGGCACGAATGGCTCGCCCGAGGATCTGTGGAAGCTGGCTTGGATTGGACACCAGTTCCACATAATGACTGCATTCCTTGAAGAGCGACTCAGGATGCGTCGCCTGAAAATAGTCGATACCAATTTCGGTACTCGGGATATGGGCCGCAATGGCGAGGACGGGAACGCCGCTGCGATGGCAATCAAAAAGGCCATTGATAAGGTGCAAATTCCCCGGACCGCAGCTGCCCGCGCAAACCGCCAGCGTGCCGGTCAAATGTGCTTGTGCACCGGCCGCGAACGCCGCACCTTCCTCGTGCCGCGTATGAATCCACTCAATCGTACCGAGGCGCCTGAATGCGTCGGTCAAGCCATTGAGCGAGTCTCCCACGACTCCATAAACATGTTTGATGCCAGCCAGCTCCAGAACGCGAGCAATGTAGTCAGCAGAGGTCATGGCCATCGTAACGATCTCCTTTGCAATAAACATCAGCGCACGAATAGCTGCCCATCATGCGAATCGAACGAATCCATAAGTAGGTGGATGGTTCGAGTGTATTGAGATCCATAGACCTACTGCGGTGTGGAATGAACACTCAAGGATCGCGATTTCGCTTGGCCTTGGGTGGTGATGCCTGAAACACTGAATTGTGGTTGGGATTGGTCACTCCATGCGACGCGCCGACCCCAAATGGCATTGCAACGTGTCGACGTGACAGGGTGCCGCTAGTCCAACCTTCATCGTTCTTCCTTCTGTCACGAACCGCGCTTCATGCGTGGGAACGTTAACGCGCGCATTGAGTCGCTGGCTTGTACGTGATTGATCAGCCATGTACGAAACACTTCAGTTCGGGTGAAAGAGACGGGTGCCGCCGACGTCAACACTTTTGAGTCAAAGGCACGAGCATTTAAATCACCGTTATGGCGATGAGTCATCCCATATGTTCCTTATCGGACATTTTTGTCCAATACCCTATTTTTACGTTCGACGTAACGTCGTTGCATCCCAAGTGATGCGGTAACCGGGGCAAGCGGCATATCGATCTGCGTGCTGTATGCCGTGCCGCCGGGGGCTTTGGCTTAAGCGGTGATGACAGCCAGCGTCACATCAATGCATCGAATGGACGACAACACCACTTTTGGGTTGCAATGAGGAATCGTGATGCTTAGAAACATGACGCTGTCGTCTTGCTCCCGCCTGATGACAGTCGCGGCCTGCATGTTCCTGAACGCTTGTACCGAAGGAGTGCTTCTCCCCAAGGGGCCAATCGGTTCTCAGGAGAAACAGCTGCTACTGGAAGCGCTCATTCCGATGTTGATGGTGATTGCACCCATCATTCTTCTTACGCTGTGGTTCGCCTGGTGGTTTCGCGCATCCAATGCGAGAGCGACATATCGGCCGCGATGGGAGTATTCCGGGCGCATCGAATTCTCCATCTGGATGATTCCGATGCTGATCGTCCTCTTTCTCGGCAGTCTCGCGTGGGTCGGTGCGCATCAATTGGACCCCTATCGGCCATTGACGTCAAAAAGAAAGCCGCTGGTCGTTGATGTTGTCGCAATGGATTGGCGTTGGCTGTTCATTTACCCGGCGCAGGGTGTTGCCAGCATCAACCAGTTAGCCCTGCCGATCGACACTCCCATATCTTTTCGGCTGACCTCGGCGACAGTGATGAATTCGTTTTTCATTCCTTCACTGGGCGGCCAGATGTATGCCATGCCAGGCATGCAGTCGCAGTTGCATTTGCAGGCAAACGAAGCAGGTAACTACCGTGGATTATCTGCCCAATTCAGTGGCGATGGATTTTCCGATATGCATTTCCAGGTGCTCGCCACCGACGAAACGGGCTTTGAAGCATGGGTTACGCGAGCGAAGTCAACCAAAATATCGTTGGACGCAACGTCGTACGACCGCTTGGTGACGGAGCATAAAGTCGGCGAGGTGGCTTATTACTCCCCGGTTTCCGATGGACTATTCGATCACGCGATCGAACACGCCAAGAAACGTACTGGGTCGCCAATGAATGCCTCGGTGAATAGCCCTCGCGCGAATGCACCCGCTTCCGCACTCGCTACCGCTGGATCGGAGCATTAATATGTTTGGTAAGCTTACGCTCAGTGCGATTCCCTTTGATCAGCCCATCATCATGGGGACGTGTCTGGTGCTCATCGTCGGCATCTTGGCAATCCTTGCTCTGATCACCTACAAGCGCAAATGGACCTGGCTGTGGACGGAGTGGATTACTACTGTCGACCATAAGCGCATCGGCATCATGTACGTCTTGTTGGCGGCGGTCATGCTGCTTCGTGGATTCAGCGACGCGATCATGATGCGCTCGCAGCAGGCATTGGCTAGTAATGATGCTCACGGCTTTCTACCGCCCGAGCACTACGACCAGATCTTTTCTGCGCACGGCACGATCATGATTTTCTTCATGGCGATGCCGTTTGTTGTGGGTTTGATGAATTTTGTCATGCCATTGCAGATCGGTGCACGCGACGTGGCTTTCCCGGTGTTGAACTCGGTCAGCTTCTGGCTGACCGCCGCGGGTGCCTTGCTGATCAACCTTTCCCTTGGTATCGGCGAATTCTCCCGCGCGGGTTGGTTGGCATATCCACCACTTTCCGAATTACCTTTCAGCCCCGGCGTGGGAGTTGATTACTATTTATGGGCGTTACAGATATCGGGGGTCGGCACGCTACTTTCGGGTGTGAACCTTGTTACGACCATCGTAAAGCTTCGCGCTCCGGGTATGCGCTTGTCGATGATGCCGGTTTTTACATGGACTGCGCTGGCGTCCAACATGCTCATTGTTGCAGCGTTCCCCATCTTGACGGGGACATTCGCCATGCTGCTATTGGATCGTTACCTTGGCACGCATTTTTTCACCAACGATGGTGGTGGAAATCCCATGATGTACATCAACCTCATATGGACATGGGGGCATCCAGAGGTCTATATCCTCATCCTTCCTCCGTTTGGGGTTTTTTCGGAAGTCATTGCCACGTTCTCGGGCAAGCCGCTGTTCGGCTATCGGTCGATGGTGATAGCCACGATGGCGATCACGCTTTTGGCTTTCACGACCTGGCTGCATCACTTCTTTACGATGGGCTCGGGCGCGGATGTCAACGGATTCTTCGGCATCACCACCATGGTGATCGCCATACCGACGGGTGTGAAGATCTTCAATTGGCTCTTCACCATGTACGGCGGACGGGTGCGTTTTACCTCACCGGTTCTCTGGACGATCGGCTTCATGATTACGTTCACAATCGGCGGTATGACCGGTGTGCTGATGGCGGTGCCACCGGCCGACTTCGTGCTGCATAACAGTCTGTTCCTTATCGCCCACTTCCATAACGTCATTATCGGTGGCGTGGTTTTTGGCTGTTTCGCGGGAGTGACGTATTGGTTTCCGAAGGCGTTTGGTTTTCGACTGCATGAAGGCTTGGGGAAGGCCGCCTTCTGGTTCTGGTTCGTCGGTTTTTATCTGGCTTTCATGCCGCTTTACATTCTTGGCTTCATGGGCATGACGCGCCGCATGAACCATTACGACGATCCGGCGTGGTTGCCTTACCTGCTTGTCGCAGAGTGCGGGGCCGTCTTGATTCTGATCGGCATTCTTCTTCAGATCACGCAACTGGTGTGGAGCATCAGGCATCGCGATCAATTGCGCAGTGGCGCGTCCGACCCATGGGATGGACGAACGCTGGAATGGTCAACGACTTCGCCACCACCAGCTTACAATTTTGCGCGAATCCCGAAGATAAACGGGCTGGATGCGTATTGGGAGGCAAAACAGGAAGTCACTCCCGTTCCGGATGAGCCGTACGAAGCCATAGAAATGCCGAAGAATTCGGCGCTTGGTTTTTTTATCGCATTTTTTGCCGTCGTTGGCGGGTTCGGCATGATCTGGCACATCTGGTGGATGGGTGTCATTGCGCTCATTGGCTTTATTGCGCTCATCACGTGGAAATCCTGGGACGAAGACGACGAATTCGAGCTGTCGGCAAGTGAGATTGCCAAGCTCGAACGCTTACCTCCTCATCTTGCTTGATTAGTAAGGGACAGATCTATGTCTAGCAGTTCCGCTACCTTGGACATATTGCCGGAGGAGTATCAGCGCTCTCGGCAGCACATCACCGGATTTGGCTTTTACCTCTATCTTTTGAGCGACGGTATTCTCTTTGCGTCGCTGTTCGCCGCATTTGCCGTACTAAGAACGTCGACGGATGGTGGCCCAGATGGCCATATGCTTTTCAGCGCCCACAATGCCTTCATCGAAACAGCATGCCTGCTGACCAGCAGTTTTACGTGTGGGATTGCCATGTTGGCCTGTGACCGCCGCAATAAGTTCGTCGCGCTACTTGGGTTTCTTGTTACCGCTGTACTCGGTGTCGCGTTTCTCTCGCTTGAGGTTCATGAATTTTCCGACCTGGTATCAAGAGGCTACGGTCCCGGCCGCAGTGCTTTTCTGTCTTCGTTTTTTACCCTGGTCAGTACGCACGGGTTGCATGTGACATGCGGGCTCATATGGCTCGGCATTCTCCTTGTCCAATTTCTCGGTCGCGGATTCACGCCTGCGATGACGCGCCGCTTTCTGTGTTTCAGCCTTTTCTGGCATGTCCTGGACGTAGTCTGGATTGGCGTCTTTACGTTTGTCTACTTGGTAGGAGGCTACTTATGAGCAACCATCAGCGCCACGATCCGCCGCGTGGAGGATCGGATACGCCGGGACTGGAGAATCACCAGACCCATGGAAGTTTGCTCGGCTACGTTATCGGCTATGTCGCGGCGATTGCGCTTACCATCGCGGCGTTCGCCGTGGCGCCGAGTACGAGTATGGCGCCTTTCAGCATCGAAGCGGCACTTGCCGTGCTGGCGATCGCCCAGATGCTTGTGCATCTGATCTTTTTCCTGCACATCAATACCGCACCCGGACAAAAGAACAACATCGTGGCGTTCGCAGTGACGATGCTTATCATTGCCATCGTGGTTATCGGATCCATGTGGATCATGGATCATCTCAATCGGAACATGGTTCCTATGGATCAACTGATGCAGATGCAACGCTGAGTAGCCGGACAGGACGCCACTGCACCAATGCGGCGTTGGGTTTTCTCTAAGACTAAGGAGATGATGATGCGTATATTCGGTACGGCAGCTTTGGTGCTTGGCTGTGTCGCCACCATGGCGATGTTTCCAGTGGCTCGCGTGAAGGCGGCAGAAGCCAGTGTGACTTGCCAATTGAGCTTCAGCCTGTCGGGTTGGTCGGTGATCTACAAGCACGCATCGGGAACTGGCCTGGTGACTTGCAGCAATGGTCAGCATGCACATGTAAAGATCCGCATCAATGGTGGTGGGCTCACTGCCGGCAAATACCGGATCGACGATGGCAAGGGCGATATCACTCATGTGCGTACCATCAACGATGTATTTGGCAATTATGCTCAAGCCAGTGCGGAAGCGGGCGCAGGGAAGAGCGGGGAAGCTCAGGTGCTTACCAAGGGCACGACCTCGCTGGTGCTCCACGGTAGTGGTCAGGGTATTAACCTGGGGCTTTCCGTAGGCGCCGTTTCTATCACCAAGCTTTGATCTGTCTCGGTTTCAAGATGGAGGGCGCCCCAGGGCGCCCTTTGTTTTGTTGCACATGGATGGAAGGATTAGACTACCGCCTGCAAACCGTCTGCATCGCCACGGATGCCGCTTATCCGCCTAAGAGCCTGGAAGGCCCTCCACTTCAATTTGCGTCGGTATAACTATGAAAGTTCCACGAGTAACGGGAAGGCTTCGCGAAGCGGCGGCCGAGTATGCGCGTGATCCATCCATGATCGTCGAGCGAGCCTATCGGGCAATCACCCAAGGCGACCCGGTCTACGCCGGACTTCCCGCAAGCACCAAGAACGATTTTATGGAGTCGATTCGGTTCTCGGCGGTGCTCTGGTCCACGTCCATGCTGACGGGGGAATATCCCTCTGACGAAGATATGGAACGATTTCGCAATGTGGGACGGCGTCGCGTTCATCAAGGGATTGAGCTGGCATCGCTTCTCAGGGCCTACCGAGTAGGTTCGAAGGAGCTATGGGCTATCTATCTGGAGTTTGCGGCGGAGCACGAGGACGTACGGAACGAACTACTTTTTAGCGTGTCGCCCTATCTCCTCGACCATTTCGACGAGATGGCCCAGGCGATCGCGACAGCCTATATGGCAGAGCAATACGAGCAGTCCAGATGGAGAGATGCACTACGGTATGAACTGTGTAATCTAATTTTTAGCGCTACCGGTGACGTCAACGAATTCAATCGAGTGTCGGAGACAATCGGCATTGATCCAACCATCGCCCGGGTGGCGTTCGCGTTCAACGCTAACCCGCCGGATACGCTGCCATCGCGTGTGGAATCGGAACTGGACAGGATGTTGCTGACGGTGGCTCGCATAGCGAAGGTTGGCGTGGAGGATCTCGTCCGAGTGATGTACCGCGGGCGGTTCATCGTCTGGGTGCCGTGCATCCGGGGTGATTCGCTGCTTGCCAGCGATCGAAGGATGGCGGAGTTGGCTGCACAGCTGACTGCACATGCTCCCGAGTTCAAGCAGGTGGGCGTCGGAATGATGGGGCAAGGACCGTCTGGCTGGTCCGGCTCCGTGGACGAAGCTGTCAAGGCGTTGGAGGTTGGTGAGCGCAATGGAGGTGGCGACAGCGTTTACCGATACTCGAATATTGCGTTGAGTGAAGGGGCACGGCGATCCGATAATGTGCTGCGTTACCTGGAGTCTCTGATTGAGCGCTTGTCGCACGAGGCAGACTTGCTGAAAACGCTGGAGTGCTACCTGGAGCAGCTCCAAAAGCGAAAGAAAACCGCATCGGTCCTGGGGATTCATCCCAACACGCTCAACTACAGACTCGAGCGCATCCAGGAAATCACAGGCGGAAGCCTCGAAGACCCCGCGTGGCTTGCGAACTTGTACGTCGCGATAAGGCTACGCAAATGCAGCATATAAAAGCAGGCAGTCCGGCGGCATGGCTTGATGTATCCCGTAACGCCGCAGACTCCTTGGTGTTGGGGGAGCACACGCGTATGCTTCCAGAAAGTAGCCTAGGCAGCTAATGGAGGAGCGCGATACGGGGTGCTAGCCGATCGTCATTGTGTGTTTTTACAAAAAAGATCAGCAATCTTCCAATTCTTATCGCCATGACCCACTGATAAACAGTTAGCCGAGCGCAAGCGGGTCGGCTACAGAGGTGGTGATTGTGCGGAGCGGTCTAGCCATTTCCCAGGCAGGTTGGGTGAGGTCATTGGGTATTGGGGTAGCGCTGCTTATCGCGCTTTGGAATTTAAACAAGCTTCGATTGAAGTACGCAAGGAAAGGAGCCCGCTTTCTGGAAGATGAGCGACGGGCTGAACGCAAGCGCATAGCCCGAGAACTGCATGACACGCTGCTGCAGGGTCTGCAGGGCATCTTGCTTGAGTTTGAGGTGCTTTCGTCGAGACTTCCCGAACAAGAACGCGAGCGTGCGACAAAGATTGAGCGGAAACTTCGCCATATCGTCGTCGATGCGCGCAATGCGATCAACGCGCTCCGTTTACCTGAAGACAGCGAAAGGGATTGGGCGGCATCGGTTCTAGAGATGGGAGAACGTGCCGCCGCGGATTCGAAAATGGAATTCGCCCTGAAGGTAGTGGGCCGGCCTTGGGGCCTTCCGATCAAGGTTCGTACTGAGGTATTAGCGATCGTTCGTGAAGGTATGCGCAACGCTTTTGAGCACTCTCGTGCCAAGACTGTCCTTGTCGTTATTCGATATGCCAAACGCGGGTTGAAGATTTCAATTCAAGACAACGGCATCGGCGTCAGTGAACAGCAGCTCAAACTTCGCCAGAGCGAGGGGCATTGGGGAATCGCCGGCATGCACGAGCGTGCCGAAAAGCTGTATGGAAGACTGACGATCGTAAGCCAGCCATCCAAAGGAACCACGGTTAATCTGATCATGCTACGCCGTGTCACCTCCATAAAGAGCCGCGTCTCATGCACTTCTGGAAAAGGGCGTCGTTGGGGCAGGAGAAAACCGCCACTATCGTTGGCTCGACTGCTGTCGAGAATAGGGCGGTGAATGGCGTGACACGCTCGTTCGCAGGCTACACGTGGTAACGACGATACATAGCAACGGCGCCGAAAGGCGCTGTTGCGTTATCTGAAGCTGTTGAAAGCAATGACCCAGTGATGCGATCTGGAGGAAGCACTCGTCCCTAGCACTTGAGAAAGGCCAAGATATCCGCATTGATGACGTCCGCGTGCGTCGTCATCAACCCGTGCGGGAGGCCCGGATAAATCGTGAGTGTCGCATTCTTCAGTAGCTTGGCCTGGAGTAGGGATGCATCTTTGTACGGAGCGATCTGGTCATCGTCGCCCTGCATCACGAGTGTCGGTACCGAGATCGCCTTCAGATCGTCTGTTTGATCTGTCTCGGAAAAGGCTTTGATACCTTCGTAATGGGCAAGCACGCTGCCCATCATTTCCTGACGCCACCAACTCTGGATGATTCCTTGCGAGTTCTTTGCACCATCTCTATTGAAGCCATAAAACGGGCCCGAGGGAACATCCAGGAAAAATTGCGCCGTTGGCCGCGAAGAACAGCAACTGTGTATCCCAGCCGTCCGACGATAGTGGCCAGCCGTGATGAAATACGATGGGCTGAGCGTCTTTCGGACCTCAATCTTTAAAAAAGATTTCAACGCCATCTTTTGTAACAATTTTGCTATGCATAGGCCGGCCTTGAGTCGATGAGTGCGCCGGATTCGCAGGCTCGCCGCATGCCACACCTGCGGAAGAGAGCGGGGATGTCGCGATTCAGACTGAAGCATGGGCTGGTGAGGCATGTATAAGCTGTCACTTTTATCATGCTCTTTGAATAAATGTGATGCTTTTCAATATTGACGATGTGCGGCCGGATGATCGATGGCACGTGGTCGTGCCATGCAGTTTTTACCGCGCAGCATTCATTGCAGAAGCTGCTTGGCATTGGATAAAAGTGATAGGCCGTGAGGTCTATGTATACCCTTTAGGGTAACGATATATGCCGGCAAAATTAGTAAAGTGCAATCGCTAACAGGAGAGTGTAAATGAACGCTCAAAACCCTAAAGCCATCACATCAACCTATGCGAAAGCGTATGCAATCGCTTGGGGATTTGCGGCCATTTTCTACTTTCTGGAGTATGCGTCGCGCTCTGCGCCCGCTGTCATGATGCCTGAGCTGGCTCAGGCCTTCGGCGTGAGCGTGCTAGGGTTGAGTGGCATCCTTGGGCTTTACTACTACACCTATTCGACGACAAGTCTCGTCGCGGGCGTGTTATTGGACCGATGGGGAGCCAAGTACGTCGTCCCCATGGGGATGGTGATGCTTGCATTAGGTTGCGTTCTGTTTGCCGCTCCGAAAGCGAATGTCGGCAGTGCAGGGCGATTGCTGCAAGGTGCGGGCTCCGCGTTTGCCTTTACGGGCGCTGTGTATCTCGCTTCGCACGGATTCTCTGCGAAGAAGCTGGCGACGGCTATCGGCTTTACGCAATGCTTCGGAATGCTTGGCGGCACGATGGGGCAAATCGCCGTCGGTCCGCTTATTCATGGCGTCATAACCGTTACAACGTTTTGGGGCGCACTAGGGATCATCGTCCTTCTCGTTGCGATCGTGCTCTTTTTAATGACACCTAAAGAGGATGTCGCCAAGAGCTCCTCGACACAGAGGAGCTTCCTTGCGCCCTATAAGATTGTCTTCAGTAATCCGCAATCTTATTTGTGCGGTCTAGTCTCAGGATTGTTGTTCACACCGACGACCATTGGCGACATGGTGTGGGGTGTCCGTTTCTTTCAGCAAGACCGGCTGTTTAGTTATCACGACGCGGTCTTTGCTATATCTATGGTTCCCCTAGGCTGGGTTTTGGGTTGCCCATTGTTTGGCTGGCTTGCCGACGCCTTAGGTCGCCGCAAAGTAGCACTTGGCATCGGCATCTGTTTGATGCTGGCATGTGCGCTGCAACTGACGTTTTTACCGGATATGTTACCTGCGCCATGGACGCTGTTTGCGCTTGGTGTGGCGTCAGGTGCGGCAATGATTCCGTACACCATCATCAAGGAAGCCAATCCCGACAACGTCAAAGGCAGTGCTACTGGGGCTATCAATTTCATTACGTTTAGCGTTACCGCGTTGGTCGGTCCGTTGTTTGCCAGCAAGCTCGGAAAGTCGCTAGGTACGCCGATTACCACCCCCCAAATTCACTTCTTTCAATCGACGTTATTCTGGGTATCGATTCTTGTTGCTGCACTTTTGGTTTCACTGTTTCTGAAGGAAACAGGGCGCCAAGCGCAGCGCAGCTCACCCTGAATGGGTGGGCGAAATGGTGGCTGGCACTACATGCTTTGTATGCTGCGGCCGCGACTGGTTATGCAGAAGCGCTCTTGAGCCAGCTATGCGCGGATACCGGCTGCGTCTCCTTGAAGCAGGTCCGGGCAGCTTCCATGAACTGGCCAATGCGGCGACGAGGAGAGCGGGAGGAACGCAAACCGTAGCGAGTGCGGCCTTTCCAGGCTATCGCTGCCAGCACATCATGTTGGTGTCGCCGGGATGTCCGAAATAGATCTACTCGCCAGTCGGTTATCTGCTGCAATCACCGACTCTGATCAGGTGAAAGACGCCAACGGTATCCAGATCGGTAACGAGGTGCTCGTGCGCGCACTACTCGATACCGTTCCGGCGCTGATGTGGTCAGTGAGTCCGAGTGGCGAGCCGAGTTATATCAACCAGCGCGTCGGATGAAGTGGTGAACTGTTGCCGGATACCCAAGCGGCCCTGCTAAGGGTCTTGCAAGAGCGGGAGTTCGAACGAAAAGGTAGAAAAAATTTACCGGAAGAGAGATTGGCTATTGCGTGAGGTTCGTAGAAGGTAGCAACCGTTGCTGCAATTGTTGGGCCGATCCGAGTTAGGCGGCTCTGCGATGTCATCTGCGTCCTCACAGAAATGGCACCTTGAATGTGCGCATCGACGGCCCGTAGCGTGATGACGCTACAGCGCTCGCAACGTCGAGTACGCAGCGTCAAATTGAAGCTTGAAGTACGCGTGAAATCCTTGGCGCCATGGCGCCTGCCATATCATCAAAGGCATCGCTCAGGCTCATGTCCCTGCAGCTGCTGGGCTCGATATGAGTAAAGAGGTGCGCGCTTACCCCGATCTGACGCTCTGCTAGCATGGCGACGAGGTTTATCAGCGGAACCTGGCGCGAGGAGCCAACTATTTATGCAGTCGCTGCTGTTCACGACGCCGAAAGGGCCCGCTTCTATCTGTCAGTGCCTGGCTGGCATTGACGATCGCAGCGGCTGCTAAGGTATCACCGATGCGCCTTTGCACAGAGCACTAATTACATTCGCAACGGTACAAACATGAAAATTCCAGTGGTAACGGGTCAGCTTCGCGAAGCGACGGAAAAATATGCAGGCGATCCGAGCGCAGTTGTCGAAAGAGCCTATCGGGCAGTCACGCAAAGTGACGAGATCTACAAGGAGCTTTCAGCGGTCACCAAGAGTGACGTCATGGAGTCGATTCGGCTCTCGGCGGTGCTTTGGTTCAACTCGATGTTGACGGGAGAGTGTCCTTCCGACGAAGACATGGAGGCATTTCGAGATCTTGGGAGAAGGCGTGTCCATCAAGGTGTGGACCTTGCATCGCTTCTAAGGGCCTATCGGGTCGGTTCAAAAGAGCTTTGGGCCGCTTACCTGGAGTTTGCATCAAAGCATCCGGATGTTCAGAACGAACTTCTTTTCGTCGTCTCGCCGTATCTCCTTGATCATTTCGACGAAATGGCTCAGTCGATCGCAGCGGCCTATATGGAAGAACAATATGCGCAGTCAAGATGGAAGGATGCGCTGCGATACGAACTTTGCAACCTGATCTTTAGCGCCGCCCCGGATGTCGCCGAGTTCAATCGGGTGGCTGAGAACATCGGCATCGATCCGACGATCGGTAGGGTGGCATTTGCATTCAATATCGATGTGACGGATACGCTGGCCTCCCGCGTGGAGAAGAAGCTGGACAGGTTGCTGCTCACCGTGGCACGCATAGTAAAGGTCAGCGCAACGGATCTGGTGAGATTGATGTATCGCGGGCGACTTATCATTTGGTTTCCCTGCATTCGCGGGGATTCTCTTCTCGCTAGCGATCGAAGAATGGGAGCGCTGGCCGAGCGGTTGGTCGCGACCGCCCCCGAGCTCAAACAAGTGGGTGTCGGAATGATGGGGCAGGGACCCTCCGGTTGGTCCGGTTCCGTGGACGAAGCATTCAAGGCGCTGGATGTCGGCGAGCGCGGCGCTGGTGGTAATGGCGTGTATAGGTATTCGGACATTGCGTTGAACGAAGGCGCAAGGCGGTCGGATAACGTGCTTCGCTATTTGGAATCCTTGATCGAGCGGCTATCGCATGAGCCCGATCTCTTGAGGACTTTGGAGTGCTACCTGGAGCAGTTCCAAAAGCGCAAGCAAACCGCCTCCGTTTTAGGGATACATCCCAATACGCTCAACTATAGGCTTGAGCGCATCCAGGAGATCGCAGGTGGGAGTCTTGAAGATCCTGCATGGTTTACGAAGTTGTACATAGCGATACGGCTACGCAAAGAAAGCCAATAAGCATAGTCAGCGCCGCGGCGTGGGTCATCACGCCCGACAATTTTGACGCACCTCGACACTTCTTTGCCGAGACTGCGAATTTTCGCCTAAAAAAAACAGCCGTCGATAAATGTACGAAGCCCACATGCCGTACCGCTCGGCATTGTGGTTTTTTACGAAAAAGACCGCAAATCCTCCAATTCCTATTAGGAAGGCGTGCTGATAAACAGGAGATCGAAAGCAAGCGCGTCAATAAGCGAGACAGGCCAGTGTCCCTTGTACGTATGGAGAAGGATGGTAATCGAGCAGGAGAAAAGCTACAGGAAATTATTTCTGCTTAGTTTCTTTGCAAGGAAATGCCATCAGACCGCCATTCTCCACACTATCGGTCCGTTTTTATAACGGCGATAGATCACGCAGACGCTGAAACAAAAATGAAATTGCCGCCCTGTGCAGACAGGCTTCGACTTAAATTTTGTCTGAAATGAAATTAGCAATGAGCAAAATCATTCCTACTACGGCCGTTTCATTCAATACCAAAACCGTCCCTAACGGCACCGTAGCGTACTGTCTCTGAGCGATTTCGCATCAGTTCTACATACAGGTAACCCATGTCTGAAGTCATCAAAGGAAACCATCGGAGCATAGTTGCCGAATCCACCGTTCCGCGTCTATTTGTGCTCGAGCTGAATGCTGGACGCATTCATTCAATGAATACGGATGGTTCAGATCGTAAAACCATCGTAACGGACTGCCATTTGCCGGATGGCATCATCGTCGATCTCGATGCCGGTCACATCTATTGGACCAATATGGGGGTGCCGAATCTAAATGACGGTTCAATCGAACGCACCGACATCGATGGCAAGAATCGAAAAATGATCATCGCGAAGGGAGATACGCACACTCCGAAGCAGATACTTCTCGAAAAGAGAGATCGCAAACTTTATTGGTGCGATCGCGAAGGAATGCGTGTTATGCGCTGCAACCTTGATGGTTCGCAGCTGGAGACACTTATCGAGGCAGGTCGCGGCGAATCGGATAGCCAAGACCAGACACGATGGTGTGTCGGGCTGACGATCGATGTGGCACGCGGACATATCTATTGGACGCAAAAAGGGCCGGACAATGCGGGGCTCGGTCGTATCTATCGAGCGAATGTCGAAATCCCGCCCGGCCAAACGGCAGCGACCCGGACGGACATCGAAATCTTCTATGACGGGCTGCCCGAACCGATCGATCTTGAGCTCGATTCAACAGACCGCGTCTTGTACTGGACGGATCGTGGCGATCCTCCGCGAGGTAACACGGTCAATCGCGCCTCCATCGACAACAAGCCGGCCGAACCACAAATTGTGATGAGCCATCTGATGGAGGGCATCGGCATCGCCTTGGATGTGGCTGGCAATCGCATGTTCGTGACCGATCTTGCGGGGTCGATTTACTCCGCACGACTGGATGGTTCCGATAAAAAAAATTTCCTGTATGCCCAGGGGAACCTGACGGGCATTGCATACGCCGAAGTTCCAAAGGAGAAGTAAGATGCCGCAAAACAAGCCCATTCGCCGCATTGCCATTATTGGTACAGGCGTCATAGGCGCCAGCTGGGCCGCACTTTTTCTTGCGAACGGTCTTGATGTCGTGGCGACAGATGTTGCGCCGGACGCGGAAGCAGCGTTGAAGCGTTTTATCTCAAACGCGTGGCCCGCATTGGAACGTCTCGGCCTGGCGCCCGATGCCTCACAGGAAAGGCTGTCGTTTACGGCGTCCCTTGCTGATGCTGTCAAAGACGCTGATCTCGTGCAGGAAAATGGCCCCGAGAAAATCGATTTCAAAAAGACGCTTTATCGACAATTGGATGAATTGCTGCAACCCGGCGTCATCATCGCTTCAAGTTCGTCAGGTTTGACGATGAGCGAAATCCAATCGGCATGCGCGTTGCGCCCTGAGCGCTGCGTCATCGCTCATCCTTTTAATCCACCGCACTTGGTTCCGTTGGTCGAGATTGTCGGCGGAGCAAAGACGTCGGAGCAGACGATCGAACGTACCGCCGAATTTTATACGAGCCTCGGCAAGCGGACGGTTCGCTTGAAAAAGGAAGTGCCAGGCCATGTGGCGAATCGTTTGCAAGCCGCGTTGGCTCGCGAGGTTTACCATCTTGTCGCCGACGGTGTCGTGAGTGCTGCCGATGTGGATACCGCGTTGTGCTGGGGGCCTGGTCTGCGCTGGGGCATCATGGGTCAGTTGATGCTCAATCATCTCGGCGGCGGTCAAGGTGGCATCGAGCACTTCTTCCAGCAATTCACCGGTCCCATGACCGCTTGGTGGAAAGTGCTGGGCTCGCCGCAACTGACGCCCGACGTTCAGAAGACATTGATTGATGGCGTTCACGCCGAAGTCGGTTCGCGCTCGATCGATGAGCTTGCTGCGGAGCGAGATGAAGTCCTGCTCGGATTGATCGAACTGCGCAACAAAGCTGAAAAGTTGAACCGCGCTAGATCCGCGACATAAGTCGCCTGAAACAAAGCGCCCTCGTAGAACCAGTCAAATATATTTAAATTCTCCCGCTCAAAAGCTGGAGGAAGGAAACTCCTAAATGTCCGATGCAAGCGCAACGAACAAGGCCGCTGAATCAAAGCGTGCACCCATGCCGAACGGTGATTTTTACCAACTGGCCGATCTTCTTACGCCTGAAGAGAAAGCTACCGTGACAAAGGTAAGGACGTTCATGGAGGCCCACGTCCAACCTATCATCAATAAGTACTGGTCGGATGACGCGTTTCCGTTTGAACTGCTTCCTTCGTTCAAGGAGCTCGGCATAGGCGGTCTTGGTTACGAAGGTTATGGTTGCGCTGGCGGCAGCCAGAAGCTATTCGGCTTCGTCACGATGGAGATGGCACGCGTCGACGCATCGATCTGTACCTTCTTCGGTGTGCATAGCGGCCTGGCCATGGGCTCCATTTTCCTCGATGGCTCCGAAGAACAACGACAGAAGTGGCTGCCGCAGATGGCACGCTTTGACAAGATCGGATGCTTCGGCCTCACCGAGCCATTGGTGGGTTCCGGGACGAGCGGTGGTCTGACGACGACTGCAAAGCGTGAAGGGAATAGCTGGATCCTCAATGGCCAAAAGCGCTGGATCGGCAATTCGCCGTGGTGCGACATCTCGATCATCTGGGCGCGAGACCTTGATGACAATCAAGTCAAAGGCTTTATCGTCGAAAACAAGATCACGCCCGGGTTTAGCGTCGAGAAGATGGAGCACAAGATCGCGCTTAAGGTGGTCCAGAACGGTCAGATCACTCTGAAAGATGTGCGAGTGCCCGAAGCGAATCGCCTGCAGGGCGGTAACTCGTTCCGGGATACGGCACGTGTGCTGCGAATGACGCGATACATGGTGGGCTGGGCTTCTACTGGCATCCAGATGGGTGCATACGAGGCAACACTTAAATACACGCAGGAACGATCGCAGTTTGGAAAGCCGATTGCTTCGTTTCAGTTGGTCCAGGACGTTCTTGCGAAGATGCTCGCGAACCTCACTGCATGCCAATGCTTAATGCTCCGGCTTGCACAGCTCGATGACGAAGGGACGCTTACCGATCATCAAGCGGCACTCGCGAAGGCATTTTGCACGGCCAAATCACGTGAAACCGTCGCGTGGGGACGCGAGCTTTTGGGAGGCAATGGCATTTTGGCGGACTACAACGTCGGCCGTTTCTTTGCCGATGCGGAGGCCCTCTATTCCTACGAGGGTACTTATCAGATGCAAAACCTGATCGTTGGAAAAGCGATCACCGGTCACGGGGCCTTTGTGTGACATCACAGTATGTCGATGCGTTGGCATTGGCGGATTTCACCTAGGAGTAGTGAAGATGGTTTCCGGGACCGAATCATCTACATCGTCGCCAGCAGCGGCGTCCGATGTGTCAACGAACGTGACCTTGGCGCTTGCGAACGTCAAATACGAAAAGAAAGGCTCCATAGCCTATGTCATGGTTGATCGGCCAAAAGTGCTCAACGCACTGAATACGTCGACATGGAACGACTTGAGGACAGCGTTCGAGGATGCTAAGGCAGACGCTTCTGTGCGCGGCGTCATCCTAACTGGTGCCGGAGACAAGGCGTTCATCGCCGGTGCTGACATCAGTGAACTTGCGCACTTGGACGCTTATCAAGCCGAGGAGTCCAGCCGATTGGGGCAGGGCGTGCTCGATCTCATCGAGAACTTGGGTAAGCCGGTGATCGCCGCCATCAATGGGTTTGCGCTGGGCGGTGGCTGCGAGACAGCCATGGCTTGCACGATGCGGATTGCCGTTGAACAGGCCCGCTTTGGGCAGCCCGAAGTGAAGTTAGGTCTGCTGCCTGGCGGTGGTGGAACACAACGTTTGCCGCGGCTGGTTGGGAAAGGGCGTGCACTGCAACTGATTCTCACCGGCGAAACGATTTCTGCGCAGGAGGCCTACCGCATTGGCCTCGTTAACGAAGTTGTTCCGATCGACAACTTAATCGACCGTGCCGAGACCATCCTGAAACAGATCGCTGCGAACGCACCGATCGCCGTGAAGTTTTCCCTGGATGCGGCAAACAAAGGTCTGGACAGCAGCCAAAGCGCAGGTCTGGCACTGGAAGCGTCCTATTTCGGCATTTGTGCTGCCAGCGAAGACAAGAAGGAGGGCACTTCCGCCTTCCTCGAAAAGCGCGCGCCCCAATTTCGGGGTCGCTGACGTAACGGCCGCCTACTGCGAATCAAAGAGAACAAACATGGCAAGCGAGAACATTTTTTCTGGGCTGAAAGTCGTCGATTTGGCGAGCTTCATTGCTGGACCGAGCGCTGCAGTGATCTTGTCTGACTTCGGCGCCGACGTCATCAAGGTGGAACCACCGAGCGGCGAGCTGTGGCGGCATGCACACAACGTTCCACCACAACCGATCGCAGAGGACGCATACCCCTGGCACCTGGCCAATCGCAATAAGCGGGGCATGGCACTTGATCTGAAATCTCCGAAAGCACAACAGGTGCTCGAGAAGCTCGTCAAATGGGCCGATGTTCTTATCGTCAATACACCGCATCCAGCGCGCGCACGACTCAAGCTGGAATATCAAGATGTTGTTCAATGGAATTCGCGCTTGATCTATGCAGACCTCACAGGCTTCGGCGAAAAGGGGCCTGATGCGGACCTTCCCGGCTTTGACATTACCTCTTACTGGGCGCGTAGCGGGCTGCTATCGATGACGCGCGATGCGGGTGCACCCCCCACTTGGCCGGTGGCGGGCAGCGGTGACAATGCAACCGCAGTCAGCCTCTATTCGGCGATTGTTACCGCCCTGTATCGTCGAGAGCGAACGGGGAAGGGCGCGCACGTCACCACCTCGCTACTGGCAGGCGGTGTATGGTCTGCGAGCGTCTCCATCCAGGCGGCGCTGTGCGATGCTAAATTCTTTGGTTTGCACGATCGCAAGAATCCCGCGAATGCAGCGATGAACGTATATCGCGCTGCCGACAATACATGGTTCGTCCTTGTCGTCACATCCGACAAATTGGCGGCTGTGGCAACGGCGATTGGGCGCTCAGACCTCCTGACCGACCCGAGATTTTCTGTTCCCGAGAAAATGATGGAGAACATGCCGCAGCTCAGTGCCATCCTTGATGAAGTATTCGACACACAGCCGATGGAATATTGGTACAAAGTATTCCAGGGTATTCACGTAACGTTCGGTGCGGTACGCGATCCACGGGAAGTCATCAACGACCCACAGCTGAGGGCAAATAACATCGTCGTTCCGCTTGATGGTGCGGGCGGAAAGTTGACGTCCACCATTAGTAGCCCACTTCAAGTGCATGGTGTTGACAAGGTGTCCGCCAAGCGCGCTCCGACAATTGGTGAGCACAACGACGAGATTCTTCAGCAGTTGGGATTCGGCGCAACCGAAATAGAAGAGTTGCGCACAAGTGGGGCCATTCCGGCAACGAAGGTGCGTGCGGGCTAGTACTATAAAAAGACCACGTGATCTTGAAGGCCGATGGCACCCGGGTTTTCTGGGTGCCAGTTATTTGTCGTGGCAATGGTTAATGGGATGAATAAGCGTCCCTACGTCATTTCGATCCCAACCTCGAACGAGCGCTTATGGAAACAGCATTGATTGGCGCATTGTCTGCACTCACGGGCTCTGCTATCGGTGCGCTCGCACCTGTTCTAAGTAACGTCATCTTGCAGAGAGGCACGACCAGCCGGGAATTTTTGACGCGGAGGAATGCTTGTCATGGCAAAGTCCTCAGGCTTGCATAGTCGGCCGGTTAACCTCGGCGATGTCGGGCAGCCATCCAATGATCCCAGGGTGGATCACCGGCGAATTCCTGCTGCAGGAACTCCGTGAACGTTTGGACCTTGGCGGACACGAATCGGCGAGTCGGGTAAATGATCACCGCGTCGGTATGCGGTGGCCGCCAATTCGGCAATAACGGTACCAGGTCGCCGCGCGCAAGATCGTCGCCGACGATGAATGTAGGCAGCATGATGATCCCTTGTGCTGCAAGCGCGGCACTCCGCAATAGATCGCCACTGTCGGCGCGAAAGTCGCCGTGAACGCGAACGGTAACGACGGCATCCTCACCCTCTAGGGGCCAGCGGTCCTCGAACCCTCCGCTCGGTAACGTCAGGCAATTGTGTTTTGCCAGATCCCGCGGCGTGCGTGGTGTTCCGTGGCGTTTGAGATATTTCGGCGCCGCGCAAACCACCAGCCTCACTACGGTCAGCGGACGTGCCACATAGGTGGGTGGAATCTCCAGCGACAAGCGCAGGGCGAGATCGAAGCCTTCTTCGATCAAGTCGACACGCCGATCCGTCGCATGGACCTCCAATTCCACCTCGGGGTACCTCTTGCGGTAGCGGGGAAACAGTTCAGCCAGGTGATGAACGCCAAACGTAAGCGGCACGCTGATACGCAATCGCCCTCGCGGTATGGTCGTTGCCGAACCGACCTCCGCTTCCGCTTCGTGCAGATCGGCAAGCAGTTGCGTCGTGCGTTCGATGAAACGGTGGCCGGCATCGGTGAGATGAAGCCGCCGGGTCGTACGTTGCAGCAGGCGTGTGCCGAGATGTTCTTCGAGCTCGGCGATCATCCGCGACACCGAGGTTGTCGACACGCCGAGCTTTTCGGCACCGCGCACGAAGCTGCCGGCTTCGACCACTTTCGAGAATGCCTGCATTGAGAGGAATCGATCCATGGGATTGTCCTGTTTATCGGGATAAATATTGCCATAAAAGTCTATTTATCCGCCAATTCGGGATTCTTAGTATGGCCACACCGTCCCACCCACCCTTGGAGATCGCCATGAACGCTTCAACGCTTGTTTCCACGAAAACCAGCACGACCACCACATCGTCCAGCATCACGCTTCGCGACACGGCCGAACTCGGCGGTCGCATTCTTCTGTCATCCTTGTTCGTCCTCTCGGGCTTGAGCAAGATCGGCGCGTACGCCGCCACCATCGCCTATATGTCGGCCATGGGCGTTCCTGGCGGTTTGCTTCCAGTGGTGATTGCCACAGAGCTTCTCGGCGGCCTGGCCATCGTCTTAGGTTGGAAAACACGCATAACGGCATTCCTGCTTGCTGGATATGCACTGCTGACAGCGCTGGTGTTCCACACTCACTTCGCTGATCAGATTCAGATGATCATGTTCCTCAAGAACGTATCGATTGCCGGCGGGTTTTTGCTGTTGACCGTCCATGGCGCAGGCCGGATCAGCCTCGACGGCGCGTCGCACTGAACCTTTGCATCCGTGCCATCGACAGTCCGTCAGGAGACATCTTATGAGTTACGCCATCATCGGATCGGGCGCCATCGGCGGCGCCCTCGCCAAACAGTTTGCTCGCAGCAAGATCAAGGCTGCGATGACCAATCGCCGCGGACCGGCCTCGCTGAAGGATGCATTGCAAGCCTTTGCGCCTACCGTAAGCGCTATCGAAATCACTGACGCACTGGATGCTGACGTGATCATCCTCGCCGTCCCGTTCGGGGCGGTGGGGGAGGTCGCCAAGTTAGGCAGCGACTGGTCCGGCAAGATTGTGGTGGATGCCACCAACGCCATCGAGTTTCCCGCCTTCAAGCCGCTGGATCTTGGTGGGCAGCCTTCCAGTCACGTGGTTGCGGCGCAGTTCAAGGGAGCCCAGATCGTCAAAGCGTTCAACACGCTACCAGCCGCGGTGCTCGCGGATGAGCCGCGCCGGAGCGAAGGCCGTCGCACGATCTTCGTCTCAGGCAACCATGCCGGTGCCAACGAACAGATCGCATCGCTCGTTACGTTGCTTGGCTTCAGTCCCATCATCCTCGGGCATCTTGAAGAAGGCGGTTTGCTGCAACAGTTCGGCGGCCCGCTGACGATGCACAGCCTTATCCATATCCATCCCGCCAGCACGCCGGAGTCATGAGCAATTTGACGTGACCCATGAAGGATGGATGGCGCTTTTGAGCGCTCACTCAGCCGCGATAACCAACCCACCCCTAGGCTGACTACGACGCAGGGTTTGAACCGGCAATTCACCGAATATTTTCCGGTAATAAGCGCTGAATCTTGCGAGGTGTAGAAATCCGTTGGCGAGCGCGACCTCCGTCACCGACGTGGTTGTATTCGGCGCGAGCAAGGTTTCACGCGCCTTGCCCATGCGCACCCTTCTCAGAAATTCGCTCGGTGAGCAATCATGCACAGCGCGAAATCCCAGCTCCAAGGTGCGCAGGCTGACGCCAAGCTCCGCTGCAATCTTGCTCGGCGTCTGATTGGGCTCGCTGTCGCGCATCAAACGTTCGGCCTCACGAACCAGCCGCGGTGGAAGCCCTTTTTGCGGGCGGCGTAGGTCGTCGCTGTAATTGTGCGGATGTTGGGAAAGTACTAGCGAGATGAGAAACTCGTCCAGGTTTGCGACCGCCGAGGGCGGAAGCAGAATGCCATTGCGCGCGTAGTTCACGATCAGACTAACGGCTTGGCCCCAGGCTTGCTCTAGCTGTGCAGAGAAAGGATTCAAGTCGAACCGCAGCGGGCGATCGAGCGCAGGTACGTTCAACCAGGTGCTGCACAGCGCTTCAACGCGTTCGATGTCGAGTCGGACCGACTGCTGCGCAAAATGGCTGTCGAATGCGAGCCGGGTTGCCAGTCCCGGCGACAAGGGAACGGTCTGGCCACGTCGCAGTTTGGCACCGAGCGATCCTTGTTCCACGGTGCCGCTGCCATCGAGACACGTTTGCATCAGCATGAGTTGCGGGAAGGTTCCCGCATCAATCCGGACCGAGCGCCCATAGTGCAACTGGACAACTGGCTGCGGTGCGCGCCGGATCACGTCCAGTCCAGCGACATCCGCGCGGACACCGCCCAAGGCCCTAACTGAGTGTGCGCAATAGATGCCAGCGACGAGGGATTGAACCTCTTCGAGGTCCTCAGTCTGGAGATGCGTTACGGGAGGCTTCTCCATCAACCGATCAAGTCGTTGCGGAAATTGGATAGTACTTCGAAAAACGGATATTGGCGACGAGGCCGCGCGAGCAACCTGTGTCCATCCGCTCTCACCAGAGCGTCATCCCAGACAGGAGGCTTCCATGAACACTTCAGCAAAAGCACTGGCGTCCATCGTTCTCATTCACGGCGGTTTTGTCGACGGCTCAGGCTGGCAGGGCGTCTACAAGCAGCTCAAAAAGGACGGTTACGACGTGACCGTGGTGCAGAATCCAACCACCTCGTTGGCCGACGATGTGGCATTTACGAAGCGCGCGATTGCAGCGCAGAAGTCGCCCGTCATATTGGTCGGTCACTCCTACGGTGGCGTGGTAGTGACGGAAGCGGGCAACGATCCGAAAGTAGCCGGGCTCGTCTATATCACCGCGTTTGCCCCGGATGCCGGCGAGTCCGTGTCGTCGTTGATCGCGAACCCGCCGCCAGGCGCACCGGTCCCCCCGATTCTGCCGCCCCAGGAAGGATTTCTTCTGCTGGACAAAGAGAAGTTCCAGGCCAGCTTCGCCGCAGACGTCGACGCACAGACCGCCGGCTTCATGGCCGACTCGCAGGTGCCATGGGGGCTCGCTGCCCTGCAAGGCGCGGTGACTACGCCGGCGTGGAAATTGAAGCCAAGCTGGTATCTGGTCGCTGGCGACGATCATATGATCCCCCCACCCGCACAGCGCAACATGGCCCAACGCGCTGGCGCCACTATTAAGGAAGTCGCAGGCAGTCACGCCGTCTACGTATCCAACCCGCATGCGGTAGCCCAATGGATCGAGCAGGCGGCAACAGCCATCAGTAAGTAACGTGGATCCTGCTGCAATCAAAGGGCCGACCTCGTCGGCCCTTTGTCTTGCAAAGTCACTTTCGGTTCAATCAGATTGCAATGTTCGCTTTCATCCAGAGCAGACATGCATGGTCCGCCTTTGACATGGGCAGTAGCTAGTACGGTGGAGTAGATGCCCATGAGCAGAACGATCAACCATGCCTTGGGATTTTTCTCGCCACAAAACATTGCCGACACGATCCAGCGTGTTTGCGAAGACCCAACGCGAATGCAGCATCAACGTGATGCGAGCTCGCCAGACAATCATCGATCGTTATGATTTAAGCACCGTTTGCCTTCCCATGCAGCGGGCTTTGATCGAGTCTCGTTCACGAGCCTGAGCGCTCTTTGGGAGTGCAAGCTCATAAGATTGGTGATTAGAGCGAGTTGTCGAGGGTAGGTGGCGCTGCTTCCGACCCATAATTGCCATTGCGTGACGAGAAGAAGCAAGCCCAAGCTATCGATCCACAGATTTTAGAGGCACGTTTGTTTATGAGCATCTTATCAAGGCACTTAAACAAGGAAAGCATGCGATCGCAAATTAAAACGAACGGCCCCACGAGTGGCGCATTAAACTTAGCCTGATGAGCGCTGTTTTCGTTACGGCCGTTTATTCGAGGAACCTCGGTCAACGCGGCAGGTCTATCGGGTCGACGTGCAACACCCGTAACGGGTATTGGCGTAAGTGTTGCGCGAGCAATCAGCTTGAATGAGGCGGGGCTATCGAAGCTTCCAGACATAATCGCGATCAAATACATGCGCAGGACGCCGCGCGTCGCAAGATTGCCAGGTACAAAAATCATGCGCCGTGGTCCACACAGTCCTTGAATCCGCGGAGGAGAGGGCTGGTGCTGGTCGTAGTGCTGGCCCTACACGCGCTATTTGCCTTGATGCTATGGAACGCGATGCAACCACCCTCGGGGGAGCGGGAGCAACCGCTGCGCGTGCGTTTGATCGATGTGGCAACGCCATCGAAACAATCGCCGCCGCCTGCGATACCCGTCATGGTGACGCTAGCACCGGCAACACCGGCGAAATTCAAATCAACTGAAAAGCAGCACAAGGAGGTAATCGACGCGCCGGTCACAAAACCAACGCCAACACCGACCCCATCTGGCAACAAACTGGAAGCCAGCCAATTATTTTCCGCCAGCGGCTCGGTTCGCCTGCCGCCCGAACACATCCAGTACTCGGCCAATACACCATCCGAAGTAAAGGCCAGCAAGCCGAAGGACGACCGCCAGATCATGGAGCACACCGACTTCACGCATTACCAGCCGACGCGTTTCAATAAGTATTTCCCACCGCCGAACGAAACCCTTGGCGGTGCGGTGGGCAGGCATATCGACGATGTGATCAAGGAAATAGCCAAGACCATGTGCGATCCGGAAAATCGCAACACGGCGACTAACCTGCTATGCGGCGCGCCGCCGATCCCGCCTGACCCGAAGGACACCGACGAGCGCCTCAATCTGCCGCCACCGCCGTTGGCTGGAGGTGGCACGCCAGCCAAGTCGGTACCGCTTTCAACCTGCATCGATGAGTACGGCCAAGGCAAGGGCCTGTCGCAAGGCTGTCCGGTCAATACGCCTGAAATTATTTTCCAAGCTCAAATGCGCGAGTGCATCGATCTCTATCGGGCTGGCAAGCGCCTCAAGAGCTGGTGTCCGGCCGATACTCCCAAGCGTGCTGCGGCGGAGGCGCGGGCAAGCTCCGATTTGCATTGATAACCCGAAAGTTCGGAATGCAAGAGTGAGGCTCCCGCTTCCGACCCGTAGCCAGCATCAGGGCAGGGCGACTAGCTCGTGTTATCGCGAGTAGGGCAGCAAAGCTTGTGGCCGAACCTATCTAGGAACAACTGTCACCTATTGCTTGTGTACAGAGAAGCAAAGTGCAGCGACCAGCAGTGCAAATGCTGGCGATTGCCTCGGTACGCCTGTCGCGTTCAAAGTGAAACATCTTCTAAGGATGCCCACGCTCCGTTGTCAGACCAGACGACATCTTGTAGCTTTCAAACATGGGGCTTAAACGGATGGACAACGTAGGAATCGTCGTCGCCGACCTCGCTGCGTCGATTGATTTCTTTCGCGAGGTCGGCCTTGAGCTCGAAGGGCGGGCCACGATCGAAGGAGAATGGGCCGGGCGTGTCACCGGATTGGGCGATCAACGCGTCGAGATTGCCATGATGCGCACCCCCGACGGTCATGGACGGCTCGAGCTCTCTCGCTTTCTCACGCCGCCCACCGTCGCGGATCACCGGAACGCCCCGGTGAACGCTTTGGGCTATCTGCGCGTCATGTTCACCGTGGACGACATCGACGAGACGCTCAAGAAGCTCCGCGAGCACAGTGCGCAGCTCGTAGGCGAGGTAGTACGTTATAAAGACGCATATCGGCTCTGCTACATTCGCGGGCCTGAAGGGCTTCTCATCGGACTCGCCCAGGAGCTCAGCTGAGCGCCATAAGAAGCGGTTTTGCGTGTCATGAAGGATTGCACAAGGGGCCAGAACGACATCTAGATCTGCACCCTATTTTTAGGCCGGCCAAGGGAGCAAACCTAGATGCCGGACTGGTGCAATTCATCTACCGCTTGTGGTCAAACCTAGGTGCGAAAGTCACATTGCTCAATGTCGTGACATTCAAATACGGCACAAGGTCAATGCGATGCTTGCAAGCGGAAGCAAAAAAGTTGTGATTGAACGGCACGATTTTCCCGCAAGGATCTAAAGTTGTGACCTGGAAGAAAGTTGTTTACCGCACTCCAATGGCAGATGGCTAATTTATTGATCTGATGCAACTTGTAGTGCGCGCAAGGCCAGCTTATCCGAGCATAGCTTCGCGCCAATGTGTGCATAGGAAAGAACCGCCGCACCTAAGCCTGCGAAACGCCGGAAGCCTGGGCAAGAAGTCTGCAGATGTACTGCGGAAGTGCTTAGAACCTATCTCAAAATCGGAAAGTAGTACGATAGGCCTGTAAAATAGGCAGATGCTGAAGATTTCAGACGCGCACTGGGAGCGGATCAAACCCCACTTCCCGGAAGAAAACATCTCGGACGGTCGACCGGGCCGCAAGCCCGTGCCAACACGGCAAGTGCTCGATGCGGTGATGTGGATCCTCAATACGGGTGCCCAGTGGAAGATGCTTCCGCAGTCGTATCCGAACTATAAGACGGTACACCGCCGTTTTCAGACATGGGCGAAGCAAGAGATCTTGCGCACCATCCTGATCGATCTTGCCAATGAGTTGCGTGAGCAGGATCGGCTGGACATCACGGAGTGCTACATCGACGCGACCTTTGCCAACGGGCGCGGCGGCGGCTTGGACATCGGCAACACGAAGTGCGGAAAAGGCGTGAAAATCATGGCAATTGTGGACCGCGCAGGCCTACCCTTGTCGGTGAGCACGCACGCGGCGAACCATCATGAAGTGAAACTGGTGCAATTGAGTTTCGACTTCTACATGATCGAGGCGATGCCGGATGTCCTGATCGGCGACCGTGCCTACGATAGCGATGATCTGGATGACGATCTGCGCGGCAAAGGCATCAAGTTGGTGTCGCCGCATCGCAAGAACCGGAAGAAGCCTAAGACACAAGACGGCCGCGAGCTTCGCCGATACAAACGACGCTGGATCGTGGAGCGGTTCTTCGCGTGGATCAAGCACAAGCGCCGGTTACTGAATCGCTGGGAGTTCCACCCGGAGAATTTCCTCGGTTTTGTGCAGGTTTCAGCGATTATCCTATTGCTCAGGCAATTTTGAGATAGGTTCTAGTTATCCATCTAGCAATGGCCATACGATCGCCCACATGACGATGAGTGTGCGTTATCGCCTTTAACTCGTCGAGTTCACAAAGCGTGGTTCAGGACCACAAGGGGCCTCCGCAGCCATTCCTCGGCCTACTCACTTGCAATTAAGAGTATATGCTCATATATTTGCAATTGAGGGCATATGCTCTTAATTGATCGAGGACCAAAGCCATGAGTGAAGCAACCATTCTTGTAACCGGGGCGACCGGGCGTACCGGCGGTGCAGCCGTCGACGAGCTGCTCAAAATGGGCAAGCGTGTGCGGGCCTACGTGCGGTCGGACGACGACCGGGCAGCGGCTCTGCGGGCGCGCGGGGTGGATATCGCCGTGGGTGATTTCACCGATATCGACCGCATTCGGGCGGCGATGGAGGGCGTCAGCTCCGCGTATTTTCTATACCCCATTGCGCCGGGGATCATCAGCGCCGCCGCGTATTTCGCACAGGCTGCGAAGGAGGCGGGCGTCACTGCTATTGTCAACATGTCGCAGATTTCAGCACGGCGAGAGTCGGCCAGCCATGCCGCGCAAGACCATTGGGTTTCCGAGCGAGTCTTCGACTGGTCCGGTGTGGCGACAACGCATCTGCGTCCCACCTTTTTTGCTGATTGGCTCGTTTATCCGCACTTCGCCAAGGAAATCTGGGCCGAGAAGAAGATCCCGTTTCCCTTCGAGAACGGACGTCACGCTCCGATCAGCTCGGACGATCAGGGGCGGGTCATTGCGCATATTCTGGCCAATCCAAACGGCCACGAAGGGAAGACTTACACCCTACACGGTCCCGTCGAGATGAATCACACCGAGATCGCCGACGCCATGAGCGAGGTACTCGGCGCAAAGATCGACTATGCACCGACGTCGATAGAAGCGTTCAAGCAGAAGATGGAAAACTTGTACAAATTCCCGCCATTTCTGGTACAGCATCTTGTGGAAGTTGCGCAGAACTATCGAGAGGGCATCTTCCAGGGCACCAATGATGCGGTCGAAGCGATTACCGGAACACCGGCGCTTTCGGTTCCAGCGTTCATTGCAAAATATCGCGATGCTTTTGCTTGAAAAAATCTTGCTGGCACTTAGGCCGTTTACGAAGATTGAGGAGAACGTGAGATGTTGCCGGACAATGCACCTATTGGGGTCGATCAATGCAACTGCTTCGCCGCGAGAAAGGCCGCCCGGCAAATCTCACGCCTTTATGATGCGCACCTCCAGCCAACGGGGTTGCGCATTACGCAGTTCCTGCTTCTGGCGACATTGAACGAGCAGCAGAACGTGACGGTAAACGGCCTCGCCGAGCGCCTCGACGTCGAGCGAACCGCAATGGGAAAAATGGTTGGCTTTTTGGAGCGGGACGGCTTTGTTCGGGTTCGTCCTTCGCCCACGGATGGCCGTAGCCGCATTGTCGAACTTACCTCGGAGGGAAAAGCCCTTTTCAAACGCGCGGCTCCGCTTTGGCTTGAAGCGCAGCGTCACTTCAGCGAGATGAATGGGACGACCAATGTAACAGCGCTACGCCGTAGTTTTTCAAAGATGAAGGCTGGAAAAGCGGCAACACAATCGTCTGAGTAACTGAGGAACCCGGCAAGACTTGATATGAAGATGGTGTCCGCAGAAAGCTGACCGAGCCTACGCGGTGGTTATCAGCATCATCGGATCAGGCAGCATGGCCGCAACGATCGGCGGCCTTGCCACCAAGGCCGGACACACTGTCGGGGTGATGCGTCGCGTCGTTACGGCACGCACTTTTCGAGAGCCACACCAGTGGCGGCTATCCGGCGCCAACCGTCGATCGCTAATCACCAATCAACGGTTCGTCGCACAAAGATCACGTTTCAACGAATCTCTGAAGTTCCACCGCCCCGCTATGCAATGCGGGTGATCTAATGGTCGCTCCTCACGACGAGAATTACCTCAATGAATCGTGCCTCGATATGCTTTTCCACCGCATTGATGATTTTGCCTTTGGGGGCAATGGCGCAGTCGCGCACACCACCACCCGATCAACTCACCAAAGACACGGTGGACGTGAAGCACGTCATGTCTGCATACCATGAAGCGATTGTGACGCATGACGGTGCTCGGCTGGCGAGTCTGTTCATTCCTCAGGGAAGCACCTGGCTGAATGTTCTTTCGGACAAGGCGTTCGCGCAGTTGCGCGCATCCAAGCCCGGCATCCCGAAAATCAAGGTGGGTAACTACCAGGACTTCGCCAGAATTGTCTCGCAATCGACCAAGCACATGGATCCTGAGCACCAGCATGTTCGTATCCAAAGCGATGGCACAATTGCCTCGGTTTATTTTGATTACGTTTTCTTGATCGACGGAAAACCCAAAAATCGCGGCAGCGAAACCTGGCAATTGGTGAAGGGTGAGCATGGGTGGCGTATTGCCACGATCATCTACTCGTCGAACCCGGCAGGCACCTGACGCCTGGAAGTTTGTCGGCCGCGCTTCGGAACAAAACTCATAGCGTGTACAGAATTCTCTGTAACCGGGTTCCAGGCACGAGGGGCATTCCCGATGCCTGGTACTGGACTGTCCAGTTCGCAACATGGTTGATCAATCTTGCAACATCTCTCTACGGGATCCGGAGTTCAGCGTCCACAGTTTGGCGTGAATCAGTCAGGTTCTTGGCTTGGTGTGAGGTAGGTGACGATGAACAGAAGTAAGGCATGGACATGGGTCCGCAGCGCAGCACTGTACTTGGGCCTGACGGTTGGCACCGTAGTATCAGCGACCCCGGGAGATTCGGGCTCGGTACGCGCTGCCACAATGAACGCTGGTTCAATTAGTTCCAGCTCGTCCGCATCCTTGCCGATGGCGGCACGGTGGCAAGTGACGGGTGATGTCAGCTTCAAACAGAAAGAAGGGTTCCCGAATGGCCTGATGGTCATGAAAGCAAGCAAGGGGCATGAGGAGCCCCAGGCACGACTCGATGGGGTGGCATTCGAAAACGGCACCATTGAATTCGACGTGAAGCCTATTAATGATGAATGGCCGACAGTGCGCTTTCGAGTGCACGACGCAAGCACTGCCGAAGAATTCTACATTCGCCCCGAACCGGACTGTGTAGTAGCCATAGACTGTTTGCAATATGCACCGATAATCCGTGGTCGCATGCTGTGGGACAGCAATTACGAATATCAGTACTCGGCGCCGTTCCATGACAACGAGTGGAACCACGTCAAGCTAGTGATCTCAGGCCGTCGCATGGACGTCTACATCAATCGGATGGCACAGCCAGCGCTTGTGGTTGGAGACCTGGAGGGTGAGGGTGGCGCCGGCAGCGTCGAGCTGCAAGGACCGGCTATCTTTACCAATGTGATGGTCACGCCAGGTAATACCAACGGTCTGTCGCCCAAGCCACTGCCCGATCCTACCGCAAACGACCGTGGCTACCTGCGCCACTGGCGAACGTCGGGACCTTATCCGCTGGTGGCACATGCCGAGCCAGTAACCTTTAGCGACCTGCCGGACGCGCGCTCGGCCTGGTTGCCTATTCAGGCCGAGCGCTTGGGGCTGGTGAACTTGGCGCGCCGCGTGGACCCTACCAGCGACCGCAAAGTGCCGCGCTATACATGGTTGAAAACCACTCTGTATTCCGAGCGCAGCCAGGTGAAGCAGATTTCGCTGGGTTACCTTCGCATGGTCACGGTATTCGTGAATGGGCAGCCCGTCTTCAGTGGGGAAAACCTCTACAACACGCCCAGCGAGCGCAAACAGCCGGACGGACGCTTAGGCCTGGAAAATGGCCATTTCGAGCTCCCCTTGAAGAAAGGTGACAATCAAATCGTGGTGGCTTTACGCAGCAACTCGCCGGATATGGCCGATCACTACGGCTATGGCTTCCGTTTCCATATAGATGATCCTAGCGGGCTCAATATCGGCGACTAAGGCTTCTTTTGTGAAGCATGGGATCTCACGCGCACGGCTATGACGCAATTCGAAGGAGTCAGAGAGCATTCCGTCGGGGCGCCACATCGTCGCAGGTCGACTCGAAACTCGCTATTGCTTATCACGTCCGGCCCTGGAATGGGTGGCTGGAACAAAGAATCGTCTTCTCGAAATAGCTATGCCTCGCTAGCGGTTTCGATTGCGCATCAGACCGAGGAATACATCGATGAAAATATTAAACGCCGCAACAACGCGCCCTCTCGCTGCGGCCATTGCCCTTCTAATGGGGAGCATCCATTTCACCAACGCATTCGCCCAAGCCAGCAATACGCCTGCCGATGTCAGGAACATGCTGTACGCCAATGATAAGCTGCTGCTTACCGCGATTCATCGTGGTGATCGGTCGACATGGGCGAGGCTGACTACCTCCGATTTCATGTATGTCGAAGAGGGACAAGTCGCCCGGCGCGATGAGTTCTTGCGCGAACTGAAAGATGACGGCCTTCTGCCCCTCATCATCCGCCACTACGAGGTCAAGATCATCGGCGACACTGCGCAGGTCTTTCAGCAGGACGATGTACCGCAACGACCGGGCAGTGTTGACGCAAGCAAGGCTCACCTGCTCATGACGGAAACCTGGCAACGCATTGATGGCAAGTGGCTGCTTAGGATCGTGCATACCGATCGAATCCGTATCAATCCTCCGCCGATAAGGCTTAGCTCAAGCCAGATCGACGAGCTGGTCGGAACGTATCGAAACATCGGCGGTACCTACGTAATTCGGCGCGTGGGCGATGGCATCCTTGGAGGCAAGCCAGGTGGACCCTTTGTGGTGTTGAAGGCTGAAACACGCGACGTGCTGTTTGAGCCCGACAACGTCTACCAACGGGACGTGTTTCAACGCGATGCGACCGGACACGTCACGGGTTTCGTCATGAGAAACGAAAACACCGATCGCCCATGGGTACGCATCGGTGCTCCTGATTCACCACTTTACCCATCCAAGGTTGCGAGTCGGTGAGTCGGCGGCGTGCGAGCTGCCGCAACGATGAGACGTGGCGCCAGTGCAGCCCGTCGAAGCGTCGCTTGAAGCAGTAGCAGACCACCAGCCTTCAAAGAAACGTGCACCATGCCGTTTGAACTGAAAGACCACGACGCTAAACCGCGTCAGGAGGATTTGTCATGAGTCACCCAATGCTTTTCACGCCGATACACGTAGGCAATCTGGCATTAGGCAATCGCATCGTGATCGCGCCCATGGCCCAGTACTCGGCCCAAGACGGAAAGATGGGTGATTGGCACCTGATGCATCTCGGCCAGCTGGCGATTTCGGGTGCGGCTGCATTAACCATTGAGGGGACGGCCGTTACACCCGAGGGACGCACCACTTATGCCGACGTAGGGCTCTATTCGGATGAGTGCGAGGCCGCCATGGGGCGAGTGCTGCGCGGCATTCGGCGATGGTCAGATACACCGATTGGAATCCAGCTCAACCATGCTGGCCGAAAGGGATCTCGGCAGAAGCTATGGGAAGGTGGCGCGCAGATTCAATCTGACCACGCAAATGGTTGGAGCACGTACGGCCCATCCCCGATCGCTGTGACGAGCGATGAAATACCACCCATCGCCTTGGACCGTGATGGCTTGGCCACCATTCGCGATGCCTTTGCGGCCGCAGCACGACGTGCCTCAGCGCTTGGGCTGGATTTCATACAGATTCTCGGCGGACATGGCTATTTACTCCATCAATTTCTCTCGCCCCTCTCAAACCGTAGGAACGACGAATATGGCGGCTCAGTTGAGAACCGAATGCGCTTCCCGCTCGAGGTTTTTGATGCCGTGCGAGAAGCGTTTGCACACGATCGCCCCGTCACCATGCGGGTGTCCGCGACGGACTGGGTGGACGGTGGGTGGTCCATCCAGGACACCATCACATTTGCGAAGGCATTGGAGGTCAGAGGCTGTGCTGCCATCAATGTCTCAAGCGGCGGTTCCAGTCCAACGCAGCAAATTCCAATCGGCCCCAGCTATCAGGTTCCTTTTGCCAGGGCAGTGAAGGAAGCGACGACGCTCCCAGTCGTCGCGGTCGGCATGATCACGGAGTTCGAGCAGGCCGAATCCATACTCAGCACGGGGGATGCCGATCTGGTCGCGCTCGCGCGGGCCATGCTCTTCGATCCTCGTTGGCCTTGGCACGCTGCCGCTCACTTCGGGACTCAAGTCCGAGCGCCTGATCAATATCTTCGCGCCCAACCCGGTCGGCTGCGAAAGCTGTTCGTTTAAATACGCCTTGTCAGAAGCCCCATTCACAAGCCTATTGCGCTGACGCGAGGCTCAGACGAGCGCATTGTCGGCTTCAGAATTGGAATGCACTGTGGTCAGACGATCGTTGCTTTCAGTGAATTCGGCTACCCGGTGTCACACCCACACAACCAATGGCGAGCGACATTTCTTCGAAGGATGCTGGCTTTCGGCGAACGGCAAAGTGTTGGCGCGATGCCGATCGAGACGATGAAGCTGGTCGCCGACGATGTGCGTGGCGGGGTACTGAATGCCTGCGGGCACTACTTGCCGGAAGAAGCGCCACGTACGGTTGCACGACGCATTATCGAATTTATGAATTCGTAATGTTGAAGATGCTGAAGCGCTTGCATTGGCAAGCCGTCTGGTATTTCAACGACCTGTTGATTACTGAACTTTACGAAGCGATATCTATATAGCGAGGAAAATCATGCGGAACAAGCGTAACGTGAACATGTTTCTCGTCGGCCTTGCCCTCGTTTCATGCGTGGGCACCGCTTTCAGCTCAGGATACCGAATCTCGGGTGCAAACCAATCCGCCACGGATGCGCAAGTACTGCCTTCGCGTGTCACACGCCTGCCCACCGCATTTCTCGACATTATGGGTTCGGAGGGCAACCATGAGCATATTACGTCTCACGCACTGACACCGGAAGAGCGGCAAATGGTCCGACAATCGCTGACAGCACTTGCGCCGCTTCAGCAACGCGTGATGCTGCAGCATCTGGCATCCATCAGTTTCGCCAACGGCATGCCCAACAGTGCCCTGACTTACCCTGCGAAAGGGCGGCCGGGGTTCTTCAACATCACTATTCGAGCCGGCGTGTTGCACGAAACAGTCTCGCAACTCGTGAACCACAAGGAAAACGCATGCTTCGCGCACGAAAATCCTGGTTCGCGCGTGGTTATCGACGCCGGCCGGATGCCCGCCTTGACCTATATCCTGTTGCATGAATCCACCCATGTCGTCGATGCGTCGATTGGACTCACCCTTGATACGGCCAAGAAGCGCGGACTAGACAAGCCCATTGGTGAGTTCGGGCAGGGCGTCTGGGTCGACTGGAAAAAGCCCGTTCCCGCGTATGGCAGCGCCGCATTGCAAGTCGGCTGCTACCACCATGGTGGAAAGGACGTTGATATTTCAGCGGCACCCGCCGTTTACAAGGCACTGGCAGACACGCCCTTTCCTTCGCTTTACGCTACGGCCAGTGAGCACGAATACATTGCAGAACTCATGGCGTATTCGGCGCTGTCACAACGGTTCCACCAGCCTTATACAATCACTGTGTACTTGAACAACGTACCGGTATACAAGATCGACCCGATGAAGGGCGTACTAGTAAGAGCACAGATGTCGAAGACTCGTATTTTCTACGGGACATTGAGCGATTCATCTGCATCACCAAGCAAGACGTAGCGGCGGCTATTTTTTATGCATGGCTCAATCGTTGGTGCCGTGTTGCCGGCCCCCAGGGCAACACTGAAGTGGTTGGCTGATATTGCTGTCGCTCTCCACGTAACTCTGTCATCGATCGAGCCTCTTGAGTAATTGCATAAAATGCAATGACATAGGTCGATTTCCCGATTTAGAGCGAACTACAACTTGTCAAAAGATGACGTGGTTACACGGATACTTTGAAAAAGGGGACATGGTTACGCGGGTATTGCGCAAAAGATGATGCAGTTAGGGGATGAACTTCTCCCTTGTCGCGATTAGGGCGCGTTATCGGGGGTAGAGAAGTGCTCAGTACCTCTCCCACCAGATAGACAACGTGCTTCCCACGCCCTGCGCTAGCCACGCAAACCGCGGCTACGGCGGCGCAAAGCCTGGGGTGAGAGCCCATAGATGCACAGGCAGGCTCGCCGCATGCGCTCCATGTCGAAGCCGACCTGCCTTGCGAAGCGCAGGCGCTCGATAGCGCGGGCGGGGCGTCGCCGGTTTCGGTAGTGAACTGGCGTGCGAACTGGCGTGGACTGATATTGGCTACCTCGGCTAGCGGCTCGACGGAAAGATGTTCCTTGAGGTGCTGGCGAGCGTAGGCCAGCGCGTCGCGGATACGACCCGGGGTCGGCTCAAGATCGAGCATGGTCGAAAACTGCGACTGTCCTCCGCTGCGGCGGTGGTAGACCACCAGGTCGCGCGATGGCCTTGGATGTTTCGGTGCCGCAGTCTTCCTCGATCATCGCCAGCGCGAGGTCGATTCCGGCGGTGATGCCTTGGCCCGTTTGGATCAACTTTTACTAAAGTCACTAAAGGCAGTGTGGATGACATCTATCTGACTCCTCAGCTCAAGGCTGGCGAGACTTATAGCAATGTGTTTTCTATCTTGCGCTCCATAAGAGCGCCGGGATTCAATGAAAATGCGACGACGCAGACCGTCTTGTTGGTCCTGGAGGCGATGGCGTTGTTTCAAGAGGCCCAAAAATTCTTTCGGCGGTCGATGACCGAACCCTTTTCGATGGCCGTCGCCGAAATACGGCTCAAAGGGACGCCGGCGGGCTCACCGTGATTCGCGTGAGGTTCCATCGTGCATTCAGGCGTCATAACAGCGCCGTCGCGCGAGGTCGCCTGCGTCATGACACCTCGGCTGATGGCTTATTTCGGTGCGGGAATGCAGGCACCTGCGACATCAGTTCTTCACTGGTGCTTTTCACGGGTGGTGCAACGCCGCTCTCACGGCGGCCATGAGTTTAACGCTAGTTTCACCGTGCGATGAAGAGCACTCCGAGTTGCCCCGGACTGCGCTTCCACCGCCATGCCCCATGCGATAGTCACGATATACCGTGCCAGTGCGTCGGGGTCGGCATCAGCAGGGAGCGCGCCATTGGACTGGAAATGCTTAAAGCGCTTCCGCAGCTCGATCCGGTTCGCCTTCCTTAGTTCGGCCAGTTCATGCCGGACAGAGTTCTCCGTTTCGTCGGAACATGGCAAGCTGCTGTTGATCACCAGACATCCGCGCGGGTGTAGCTTCGACGTATAGGAGTCCGCCAAGCCGTAAAGTACCCGCTCCGCGACGGCTAAAGGAGTTGCTTGGTTGAGGGCTTCCGCAAAGAAACCGCGCTGCTGCCTAGATTGGTAGCGGTCAACCACCTGTTTGAAGAGCGCCTCCTTGCTCTTGAAAGCGAAATAGAAGCTCGGCGGTGTGATTCCGATCGCTTCCGTTAAATCGGAGAGCGATGTGCCGTCGTAGCCCTTGCGCCAAAACAACTCACCCGCCTTATCTAACGCCTTCTCGATATCAAATTCGCGCGGCCTTCCCATCGATTTCATCTAACTCCGTCGTTGTATAGCAAGCAGCATTTAACGTTAACGCCTCGTCCTCCAAATGCCAGCGCTTTTGCACAGTTGGAGCCAATCTGGCGAACAAACGCGGGAACCGCCGCGTCCTCAGAACTGTTCCGTCCACGGGCGAAGATCGACATCGAATGACCAAGCGCTTCGTGGCTGTGACAACACGTCAGTGTAGGTTTGCGCAATCGCATCCGGGTCCAGTGTACCGTCCGGGTGGTCAGGACGATCTGGCCAGCTGGCGGAACGCACACCTCCATCGATGTTGAAATGGGCCACGTGAATGCCTTTCGGTCCCAGCTCCCTCGCCACGCTTTGGGCAAGGCCTCGTAACGCGAACTTACCCATGGCAAAGGGGGCCGACTTGGCAAACCCCTTCACGCCCGCCGTCGCGCCCGTGAATACGATCGCCCCGTGTCCCCGTGGCTCCATCCGCTTTGCCGCCTGCTGTGCAACGAGAAAGGCGCCGATAGCATTTACAGCGACGCACCTTTCTACGGCTGCAGGGTCCAAATCAGCTAGCCTTCCGGCCACGCGAGAGCCGGCGTTATAGATGACGACGTCGGGCTCGGCGAGTAGGCGCTCGGTATCGAGGAAAAGCTTCGCGACAGCCGAGGAGTCTGTGGCATCCACAGAGAAAGTTTTTGCGCCTGTCTCATCGGCCAGTGCCTTGAGCTTCTCGATATCGCGAGCAGCCAAGCCAACTCCCACACCAAGCGATGAAAGACGACGCGCGAGTGAGGCGCTGATGCCTGGTCCGGCGCCAACGATGAGGGCGGTCTTATACGGAAATTTTGCCATCACTATATTCCTTCATTGGTTGCATCTCTCGTTACTCCAATACGTCACGGTGCTAGGCGCGCTCGGCGAGCGATTGTATAGCGGCTAGTATAAAACGCTTGACGCTGCTCGTCCACATAATATAGCGTGTGATACAGAATCGGCGTCTTGATAACACGCCTATCTCGACGGGATCGGGACTGCCTCGATTCGTCATCTGAGCAAACGTCGTGTTGCTGCTCAACGTTCAAAAGAGACAACAAAATGAAGATACGAAGAATTGTTACCGCGGAAAGCAAGTCCGGCGTCGCGGTGCAGGCGACCGATCTGCTCGAAACGACCTCGGTCAATCTCCCCACCAATATCTGGGGGTTCGACCAACTTCCGACCCTGCCCCTCACAGCCGGGCAGGTGCTCGGCGAGTACCAGCAAAAGGGCCTCTTCGGTCCGAAAGGTGCCCTCCGGGTGGACGTCATGTCATTTCCCCCGGAGACGAGCAACCAAGTGCCGGATCTTGGAGCCCTTATGGCCAAGGTCGACTTCGGGACGGGTCACAACATGACGCCCGGAAAATCGGGCGGGGGAATGCACCGCACCGACAGCATCGACCTCGTGGTCGTGATTAGCGGCGAAGGGGAGATGTCTTACCCCGACGAAGACGGCGAGTTGAAGGAAATCCACCTCAAGGTAGGCGATTTCGTCGTGCAGAATGGCAACTTTCACGAGTGGCGTAACCGCTCCGGCGCACCCTTCGTGGTTTTAATCGTCACGCTTGGGGCCGAACGCAAAGCGACCTGAGTAACAAGGGCCATCAAACAGCTCCCCGCGCCTGCGCCTAACGAGGAAGAAAACAAAATGCCTAAACTGAAAGAAGAGAACGTTCCTGTGATGGTGGTTGATGGCGTCGTAAAGCTCCCTCCAGAAGCAAACGGTGCCATCGTTGTTGGCGGTTCGAATGCCACGGCTTACGCCGCGTATTTCTCGGCCAAAGCTGGCGTTCGCGCTGCCATTCATCATGACTGCGGCATAGGTCGAGATGAGGCGGGGGTCAGAGGTCTGCCTTGGGCGGACCAACATGGCATGGCTATGGCTGCCGTAGCAACGGACAGCGCTCGGGCCGGCGACGCCGCAGACATGCTCCACCGCGGGATTATCAGTCGCGTCAACAAACTTGCGGCCACGTGTGGCGTAGAGACCGGTCAAACCGTCGCCCAAGCAGTGGAGCTATTGAAGTCTGCCCCTTGGCCCCACGCAGACGTGGAGGCACCGGTAGAGGAACGCGCCTTTGTTGACGGCATCCTCTGCATAGGCTCCATCTCATTTGCTACTCCAGAAGATGCAGGCTTGGTCGTGGCAAGCGGTAGTCATGGCGGCAGAAGCGCTGCTCCATTTACGCGTTCCTTCAAGCCACGCTTTGTTTTCTTCAACGATGCCGGCTTCGGTGCGGATCGCGCGGGTGCTGCCGCCCTTTCTCTTCTCGATGCTGATGGTATTGCCGCCGCTACGGTCGCCGCGGACTCGGCGTGTATCGGTAATGGCGAGTCAACGCTGACACAGGGCATTATCTCGGCGGTGAATGAAACAGCATACCGACTCGGTGCCAGGGTCGGGGCGACGGCCCTTGATGTAGCGCGCACCGTGTCGGAGAGAGCCAAATAGTCCGCGCGCGGACAAAGCTGACTCACAACGAAGAAGGAAACAAAATGCCATTATTGAAAAACAAGATCGCCGTCGTCACGGGGGGCAGTAGCGGCATTGGCCTCGCGACCGCAAAGAGGTTCGTTGAAGAGGGAGCCTATGTCTTCATTGCCGGTCGCCGACAGGCGGAGCTTGACAAAGCCGTCGCGGAGATCGGCAAGAACGTCACCGGCATAAAGGCTGACATCTCAAATCTAGATGATCTCGACCATCTCTACGATACCGTTGCGAAGGAGGGCAAGATCGATGTGATTTTTGCGAACGCGGCTTTCGTCGAAAAGACGATGACCGCCGTCGCGACGCCCGAGCATTTCGACAAGACCTTCAACATCAACGCCCGCGGTACTTATTTTTCGGTTCAAAAGGCGCTGCCCCACTTGAATGATGGCGCTTCCATCATCCTCGTGGCATCCGCCGGGAAGAATAAAGGCCTTCCGGGCCGCAGCACCTACAGCGCCACCAAAGCGGCGCTTCGGTCGTTCGCCCGGACGTGGACCAGCGAACTCAAGGATCGGAAGATCAGGACAAACGTGCTGAGCCCGGGCCCAGTCGACACGGTGATGTTCGACGGGCAGTTCCCGTCCAAGGAGGGCGCCGCCGAAGCCCGTAAGCAGATCACCTCGCAAATCCCGCTCAACCGCCTCGGCCGACCGGAAGAGATCGCCGCCGCAGCGCTGTTTCTAGCCTCGGATGAAAGCAGTTTCGTCGCCGGCATCGACCTTGCGGTCGATGGCGGGCTAACCGCAGTTTGAGGAAGAGACGCGGCGCGATGAGCATTGAACATTTGAACAAACAACAAAGGCCTTATGACGGGGAAAATCAATCGCTAGAAGGTCGGCAACGTCAAGATCACGCGCGTGGTCGAGAGTTCGCCCGTGACATTCGGAAGGTAGCTACGATGCCCGTGATGGTGACCGATGGCATCCGCCGTCGACAGGTGGCTGAGCAGGTGATCCAAAGTGGTGTAGATATGGTGGGCATCGCGACCGTGTTGGCCATTGATCCGTATCTGCCAGTCGATTGGCGTATGGGCATCGACAACGCTCCGGAATTATGCCCATGACCTAGTAGAAGAACAAATCGCTTGCTTCGTTGGCCAACATGGCCGCGGTGCGTTTCCAGATGCGCAAGCTCAGTCACGGTAAAACACCAAACCCGAAGGTGTCGCCGTTACGCGCGTCGATCGAACAGCTAGCCGCCACCGTGTGGCGATCGCAGCAATAATTGAAAGTGGATCGCGCAGCGTTCAAAGACGCCGAGTGGGGCGCCATCTTCATCGCGTCAAACGGCGACGTTGGAGTATTAAGGCTCGCGCGCGCCAGTCTGTCCACGGTTGCATTCAAGGTAACTTAATATGGGCTACCAACGAAATAATGGGCAGTTCTCCTTGGATCTGCACCCATGACAACACGTTTGGATGGTCGCTCTTCGCACAATTTCGAAGTCACTCACACCGACGAGGAGTGGCGGAAGATCCTCACCCCTGAGCAATACAACGTGCTCCGTGGCCACGCGACAGAACGCGCAGGCACCTGTGCGCTGCTTTATGAAAAACGTAAGGGCACGTTTATCTGCGCAGGGTGTGATCAACCGTTGTTCGTCGCAAAAAAGAAATTTGAAAGTGGAACAGGTTGGCCAAGCTTCAATGAGCCGGAGCCGGGTTCGGTCGAGACCACTACGGATACCAGCCATGGCATGGTGCGCACCGAGGTTCATTGCAGTCAGTGTGGCGGCCACCTTGGGCACGTGTTTCCTGATGGGCCTCCGCCCACCGGCTTGCGCTATTGCATCAATGGGGTCGCCATGAACTTCCTACCAAATTCGACCCAGTGAGGTAGCACGATCTGGAGCGATAGCTTCTTGGTATCCGGAATTATTAAAGACTAACTCGAAGGTCCGCTTTCGACCGAGGCTGTGTGAAAACATCAGGCGGAGCTTTTCATTGCGCGGTTCTCGATCAAAATCGGCGACGTAGATGCGAGTCTGACCAACTCGCGGTCAGTAAGTCAGCTAGATTTCGCGTAGAAGGTACATCGTCAATGATCAAATTGCGTTTTCACGCAGTCTGGACCCAGTCCAGAGGTCAGGGAAAATCGATTAGAGCAGGCTATCGCGGGTAGAGCAGGGTAGCCCTCAACCCAAAGCGGAGCGGGTACGGACTGTGAGGTGCGAATCCCCTGCCTGAGCGTATGGATCGACGGTGTGCCGAAAAAGTTGTGGGCGATTTCTGAACACAGCACAAGACGTGTTCCGATGAGCCGCTGGCGATCCCACTAGAGAGAATCAACTGCTCATGTGTTCCAAGATTGCCCATGTCATTGCGAGCGCGTTTCGGATCTTCGAGCGCACGCCTTCATTTGCTTGCATCGGCAGGTTCACATGGGTCGCTGGTCTGTCCTCGGCGATTTTCGCAGAGGCCCTGGCGGCACGCGCAGCCGAGACATGCGGCGATTGCTCGTAGCGCGCACAGTCTGAGAGCGCTTTCGATAATCGGACCACCGTTGACTCCAGATTTTCCAATCGGGCGTTGACATCAGAATCGGAGTGCGTGCTCATTGAATTCCTTCAGAGGACAGTGGTCGTGGATAGCGAAATGCATCATCTCGGTATGGGCATTCAAAGCCACCGGGAGTTGAATGCCATGCCGTCACTTCACTTCGAAACGCGGACTAGCTTTTCAGAGTTGCGACCACCCCCCGTCGACCGGAAGTTCGACGCCAGTCGTGAAGGTCGCATCGAACGCGAGGAAGATGACGGCCTTGGCGATCTCGTCCGACGTCCCGAAGCGCTTCATGGGAATCATGCCAATCGTCTTCTCCCTAACCTGGGCGAGCACGTTTTTATCGGGAAACACTTTGTCGAGGATCGGCGTGTCGATGGGACCGGGCGTCACCGCGTTGACGCGAATCTCGCGAGGAACCAACTCAGTAGCGAGCGTCCGAGCGAATGATCGCAGCGCAGCCTTGGCGGCTCCGTATGTGGCTTGGCCGGGCATTCCCTTGACGTTGGCGACGGAGGTCGTGAGGACGACGGAGCCTCCCCGGTTGATCATCGGTGCGAGCTTCTGGACCGCGAAAAACGGTCCTTTGGCGTTCAGGTTGAACATCTCGTCATAGATGGCTTCGGTCACGCTCTCGAGAGGCGTTGGAATGCTGAAACCTGCATTGACGAAAAGCAGGTCGAAGGTGTCGAACTCGGCCTTTACCCGAGAGGCGAGGGCGTCGATGTCCGTCAACGACCGCGCGTCGCTCGAAACCACGAGGGCGCCCTTTCCGAGCTCTTTCTCCGCCGATTCCAGGCCGGCCTTCGAGCGACCCGTCACTAGAACACGTGCCCCTCCATCGAGGAGCATCTTCGCCGTCGCGAGCCCCATGCCGCTCGTGCCGCCGATAATCACCACCTTTTTACCTTGGTACCGTTCCATATGTATTTCCTTGTGAGCGTAGGGTTGCTTTGCTAATTTTGAACTGATTGGTAAGAAAGCTAGGCACAAAAGCGGTGCCCAAGGAATTTGTGAACTATTTATTTCACAATGCCCCTAAGACCCCTGTGGACGACCGCTTGGCCCCGCAATTGCAGGCTGACTCGGGTTACCCGGATCAGTTCAGCCGCGTCGGGCTCTCCTTCGGGACACTTGCCGAGTAAGAGAAATCGACTAAATCGACGCCAGAGACATTGACGACGGCCTGCCAGGCGGCTTCCTGGTTGGCACCATCGAGCAGGTGTGGTTGGAGTTGCACTTCCATTGGGCCCGAGAACTTCCCTTGAGCCGAGGCGAAGAATTGCCCTGAGACGTCGGTTCCGAACTCCGACGCCTGGAGGTACCGACGGGCCGCGGTCTCCGGCGTCTGATTCATGCCGGGAATGAGGTTCACGATTGGAATCATCAGATACTTCAACAACGGGCCAGCGTTTCGCGCCACGTTGGTGGCGTTCGACGCACCGGGCGAGACAGCGTAAACGGCCATGCCGGAGGGTAGCCGGCGCGCCAGCGCCGCGACCCACCACGCGATAATGAGCTTCGCGTCGGCATACGCAGTGTTGGGCACATACTTCACATGCGGCCCGTTGCGAAGCAGGGCTTCGGCAGCGGCGGTTTGGTCACCCTGGAAGTGTTTGTCCGCGAAGGCCGGCACGTCGGTGTACTTGAACATGGGAACGCCTCCGCGGGCAGGCTCCGCGCCGGCGATAACAATCCGCGCGTTGGGGCTAAGCAGGTTGGCACGGAGCAATCCGACCGTCAGTCGATGATGGCCGATCAGTGGGGCCTGAGACGCCTCGATGCCCTCCGCAGTAAGCACGCGCTGCTTACCTGGAACCAGCCCCGCATTGAGCAGCAGGAAATCGATGGGCCGATCTCGCTTGACGAGCTCGGCAACGGCGGACTGAACGCTGGACGGCGTGTTCAGATCCAGCGCCAGCGGGGTGAAGATCTGTTTCTTAGTCTCCGCCGCGAGCTGGGCGGCTGCTTCCCGCGCCTGAGCCAGGCTGCGCCCGGTGACGATGATCTCGCGCCAACCCTCTCCGGCGAGCAGGCGGGCTGCCGCATGGCCGAGCCCAGAGGTGGCGCCGGTGACGAGAGCGATCGAATGTTCCATGGGCGATTCCGTGGCGATGGAAAGGTCGACGCCGCCCCACAAGATCGGGGCCGCGTTGTCATTTTAGAACTGTTCGGTTACATTATATAGACTCAAGGTCGTGGTCAAGGAGTTTTGAACTAAATGTTTCAGAATGCCGCCAAGCCGCGGGGACGTCCGCGAAGCTTCGACGAGAGGGACGCGCTGGAAAAGGCGACGCGGGTGTTCCGGTCGAAGGGTTATGACGGTGCGACGATCGACGATCTCGTCGCAGCCATGGGCGTGGGACGGCCGAGCCTATATGCCGTCTTCGGGGATAAGCGGGCGATATTCTTGCGCGCTCTTCGGGCGTATGCGGAGGCAAAAGGCGCTCGCGCTGCGAAGGCGCTTTTCTCGCCGCCGACTCTTCGCGACGCGCTGGTCGGCTTTTTGAGGCACGCCGTAGAAGCTGCGACCGAGGAAGGATCCGCCCCAGGATGTCTCATGATGTGCGTCGCGCCGCTGGTAGACGACGCTGAGGTCAGGCAGTTCCTGAAGGATGCCGTAGCTGCCGGTTTGGCGCTCGTGGAACGCCGTCTCTGCGACGGAATTAGTGCGGGGGAAATCCCGTCTGACTTTCCCGTAGCCGCCCGCGCGAGCCAGGTGCTCGACCTTGGCCGCGGTCTGACGATGCGTGCGCAGATGGGCGTACCGCGCAAGACGCTCCTCGAAGATGCTGAGGCAGCGGCCGACTTAGTGCTCCTGTCGAGGCGTGGAATTGTGGCGCCGGACCTTTGAAGAGATGACGTCAGTGCATCAGGTCGCGAACGGGGAAAGATTCTCGTTCATAAGGCCAAAGCTCTAGCGCCGACGCGACGATCTCCCGATGCAAAGTATTTCGCGCCTCGATTACAGCACGGTAGAACAATACTAAAGCTGTGAGTTTTTTGGCTTGGCTGGCCACAGGGCAAAAAAGGGGCAAAGTCACAGCATCACATAGTGGTTTGGTCACAACTTCAGTGTGTCGTTGTTCTAGCAGGGCGCCAGAGCCAGCCGATTGTAGCGATAGCCACAATTTTACATAATATACATTATGCGCAATTTAGGATGATGCCGATGAGGCTTCAGGACGTGTGTCGTTTGCCCCTTAATTGTTGCACGCTGTCTAAGGACGACGAACTGCCCCCGCTGCAACCAAGAAACCGCCTCCTGGCAGCCAACAAACTGCCACATAGTCGCCGGTCGACCAACAATCTGCCGCATTCTCGCCGGGCACACCGACAAACTGCCCCGGATTTTACGGAGCTGGAGTCGGCGGACAACTTTGGGCCGTTCGCGCTTAACTCTGACGTTTCGTCCCGAGCGGACCAGTGCTCGTCCCACCCTGTAGTGAAATGCTCTGGGAGATTGCATCCGATCATTTAGTAGAGCTCTTGCTCCGCATTTAAGATCGCCTGCTCTTCCATCCCAATACGATCTCTCGTGGACTTCGTTGCGGCATCACCCAATTTATTGTCTTCCTGGCCGGCTACGATCGATGCAAATCGGGCATCGTCGAGGTTCTTTAACAAGGACACTTCTACAAGAACTTTTCGGTAAAAGGGATAAAGGTCCCCTTGTAAATCCAGCTTTCGGTCTGTAGTGGTCAACCCAACTTGGACAGTCCGATAGGAGTTTTGCCGACCATCGCGTCAACGACGGCCGGAATGCGTTGGCCGATGGCGGCATGCCATCGG